>VGIE01000109.1 GCA_016867955.1 Betaproteobacteria bacterium | reverse complement strand
CGGTGCGCCTTCCGGAGGCTGCGGGTGCGACCGTCGGGGGATGCGGTGCAGAAAGGTCTTGTCGCCGTGTGTCCCGGCCTGGGTCGCTGGCACCTGGTCGATGGTGAGATCGGTCACGGCAAAGCCCATGCGCTGTTCGGCGGTGGAGGCGCGTAGGGTCTGGGCGGGTCGCGGTGGCGGTCATCGGGCCAGCCACGGGCTGGGATATTAATACTGACAAAATAATAATGAGTACAGCATCAGCTGTGTCTTCATACTATATTCAATGACGCTCGATTTTTACCGTGTCGATGGTCTTGTTGAATTGGGCCAGTTCGTCACTGACGCGCTTCTGCGCTTCGGCCGGCGGCAGCCAGACCGTCTGGTAACCGCGCGCCGCGTAGCGCGCCTTGGCGTCCGGCGGGGTAACGAAGGCGCGCACTTCGGCGTTCAGGCGATCGATCGCCGCCTGTGGCGTGCCCTTCGGGGCATAGAGGCCCATCCAGAACGTCGGCGTGTAGCCGGCGAAAGCGGGGCCCGATTCCTCGAAAGTCGGCACGTCGGGCATGCTCGCGAGGCGCTGCTTGGAGGAGACGGCCAGCGCGCGCACCTTGCCCGCATCGACCTGCGGCTTGGCGAAGCTGACGTCGGCAAAGTTCATCTGCACCTGGTTGGCGATGGTGGCCGGCATGTACTCGGCGCCGCCCTTGTAGGGCACGTGCACAAGACTGATCTTGGCGCGCTCGGCGAAATCGGCGTTCACCAGGTGCACGATGCCGCCGATGCCGCTGGTGCCGTAGTTGAGCTTCCCGGGGTTGGCCCGGGCGTAGGCGATCAGCTCGTTGACGGTTTTTGCGGGCACGTTGGGATTGATGAAAAGGCCGAAGATGCCTTCGAACAGCGGCGAAATGATCACCAGGTCCTTGGTGACGTCGAAGGGCGGCTTGCTGCGCATGGCCTGGTTGGAAATGACGCCGTTGGTGACGAACAGCAGTGTGTAGCCATCGGGTGTCGCGTTGACCACCTTCTGCGCGGCAATGTTGCCGCCGGCGCCCGCCACGACCTCCACGATCACCGACTGGCTCATCCGATCGGTGAGGAATTTTGCCGTCTCGCGCGCGAGGATGTCGGTCGAGGAGCCTGCAGCCATGGCCGAAGCGAAGGTAATGGTTTTGGTCGGATACTGCTGGGCCATCGCGCTTCCGGCGGCCGTTGCGGCGAGCAAGCCCGCTGAGAGCAGTTTGGACAAGTGTTTCATGGCTGGTTCCTCCTCAGGTAAATTGGCTAGGCGTTTTAGCACATGCATTGAATGCGGGGGCGACGACGAGCTCGGTCTCCCAGTGGTAATTGGCGGTTCCGGGCGGATACGGGATGTTGCCGCCATCAGGCACGACATCGTGCGCGGCCTTGGCAAAGAAGAACGGCTGCTCGCGGCCGCTGCCGCCCATCTCCTTCTGGTGGTCGGCGTAGTTGCGTCCGACGCAGAAGATGCGGCGCACCGGAAGGCGCTGGCTGGAGCCGGCGACGGCGAGCGACAACGGGATGACAGTCTGCATCGGGGAATTATCACATGCGTGCTGCGGACTGCGCCACGCGGCCGGTTGCCAGCCGCCGGACAGAGGCGTTGCCCGACGCGGACGAAAAAAGAGGCGCCGTTTCCGGCGCCCCTGAAAGTCGAAACCCTTGCGGGCTTTGCCCCTGCTCGTAGCCGGGGTTGCCGGCCGATCCGGTTCGCAACCCCTTCGTTTCAGTCACAGGCTCAGTGGTGGTAGGCAGACTCGCCGTGGCTGCTGGTGTCCAGACCTTCGCGTTCTTCTTCCTCGCTGACCCGCAGACCGATGACGATGTCGGCGATCTTCAAGGCGATGAAGGAGACAATCCCCGACCAGACAATCGCGGTGCCGACGCCCCAGAACTGGCTGGTCAGCTGCGCCATCATGTCGTATTCACCAACCTTGTTGGTGACATAGTCGTAGACCCCCGTTCCGCCCAGCGAGGGCGAGACGAAGATGCCGGTTCCTAGGGCACCGATGATGCCGCCGACGCCATGCACCCCGAAGACATCGAGCGCATCGTCCGCGCCGAGCATCTTCTTCAGGCCGCTGACCGCCCACAGGCAGACTGCTCCCGCGACGATGCCAAGGACCAGCGCTCCCATCGGGCCGACGAATCCGGCAGCCGGCGTGATGGCCACGAGGCCAGCGACGGCGCCGGATGCGGCACCCACCATGCTCGGCTTGCCTTTGAACAGCCATTCGAAGGACATCCAGGACAGGGTGGCTGCGGACGTCGCAACGAAGGTGTTGGCGAAGGTCAGGGCGGCCAGGCCGTTGGCTTCGAGGCCGGAACCGACATTGAAGCCGAACCAACCCACCCACAGCAGGGCCGCGCCGACCATGGTCAGCGTGACACTGTGCGGTGTCATGGCTTCACGGCCGAGGCCGAGTCGCCTGCCCACCATAAAGGCGCCCACCAGGCCGGCAATGCCCGCGTTGATGTGCACCACCGTGCCGCCGGCGAAGTCGAGCGCGCCCTTCTGGAAGAGGTACCCGGCATGGCTGGCGGCCAGTTCGGCGGCCTTCGCGTCGGCGTAGGCGTCCGGACCGTCCCAGTACCAGACCATGTGCGCCATGGGCAGGTAGGCGAAGGTGAACCACAGCACCATGAACAGCAGCATGGCCGAGAACTTCATGCGCTCGGCAAAGGCGCCGATGATCAGCGCAGGGGTGATCGCGGCGAAGGTCATCTGGAACACGACGAAGCTGAGTTCCGGTATGTAGACGCCTTTGCTGAACGTCGCCGCGGCACTTTCGGTGGTAATTCCTGAGAGGAACAGTTTCGAGAATCCCCCGAAGAAGGCATTGCCCTCGGTGAATGCCAGGCTGTAACCGTAGATCACCCACAGCACTGCCATGAGCGAAAATGTGACGAAGACCTGCATCAGCACCGAAAGCATGTTCTTCGACCGGACCAGGCCGCCGTAGAACAAGGCCAGACCCGGAATGGTCATCAGGATGACCAGCACCGTGGCGGTAAACATGAAGGCTGTATCACCCTTCTCGATCTTCGGCGGGTTGGGCGTGGCAGCGGGTGCTGCAGCCGGCGCAGCGGCGGCGGCTGCAGGTGCGGCTGCCGCAGGCGCTTCAGCCGCAGGCTTGTCATCGGCGGCCCAGCTCGGCGCCGCGAACGTCACTGCGCCGAATACCGCGAGCAATGCAAGTAGTTTTTTCATCACGAATCTCCCTTACAGCGCATCCGCGCCGGTTTCACCGGTGCGAATGCGTATGACTTGTTCGAGTTCGAACACAAAGATCTTGCCGTCGCCGATCTTGCCTGTGTTGGCCGATTTCTCGATCGCTTCGAGCACTTGCTCCACCAGATCGGACTTGATGGCCACTTCCATCTTGACTTTGGGCAGGAAGTCGACGACATACTCCGCGCCGCGGTACAACTCGGTGTGCCCCTTCTGCCGCCCGAAGCCCTTGACCTCGGTGACCGTGATGCCCTGCACGCCGATGGCGGACAGGGCCTCTCGCACTTCGTCGAGCTTGAACGGCTTGATGATTGCCGTAACGAGTTTCATGGTTGCTCCCTAGTGATCCGAAATGAAAGGGGGCGGATGCCCTGAGCCCCCTGCCCTACAGCGCGTTAAAACGTCTTCTGCACGCCCAGCGTGATCTGGCTCTTGCCGATGTTCCGGCCGTACACGTTCTGGTAGACGTCACCGGTGATCCGGTTGTTGGTGGTCTGGGCCTTGGCGTTGGTGCTGGTGGCCGCCAGTGACCAGGTCATTCCCAACCAGTCTTTGGTGAGGCTTGCCTTGTAGTCGGAGTAGCTGAAGACGTTGTTGGTAAGGGTTGTTGCCGCGCCCCAACCGAAGGCAAGGACGGGTGAGGAGCCCTTGTAGGTCTGCTTGCCGTAGTGCAGGCCGAGCTTGAAGCCGCTGTCACCGATCGGGATGGCTGCCGAAATGTCCAGGTAGTTCGAACCCTTGGAGTTCTTGACCCCGAAGGTATCGGTGACCGACTGCGAGTACTTGGCCGTGATCCACTTCCAGCCAAGCGAACCGTAGAACTCGAGCGTGTCCGGCTTGGAGAACAGGTTGGCCAGGTTCTCGTACTTGCCGGGGTAGTAGTACTTCAGCGCGCCGACGTCGAAAGTGAAGTTGTCGCTAAAGCTGCCCTTGTAGCCACCATAGAAATCCCACTCCACGTTGGTGGAATTGAACAGGTTGGCGATAAACGGGGCGCCGACACCGCCGGGAGCACCGAGGCTGGTCGGGCCGGGCGCGGTGCCTTTGGGCGAGCCGACGTTCTGGTCCGTGAACCAGCCAATGTTCGATGCCCAGGTCCCGACGTAGAAGCCGCTCGAGTGCGAGTAGTCGAAGCCGCCCTGCAGTGCCGGGCTCTCGTTGGTCTGAGTCAGGCCGCGGAAGATGTACTGGCTGAACAGACCGACGTTGCCGGTAAAGGTGTGGGGCGAGGCAGGTGCAGCATCAGCTGCACGAGCTATCTGCATCGTGGGTGCCGCAAGCGCGGCGGCGACTGCGGAGGCAAGGAATAACCTTTTCATGGGGGCACCTTTCAACGAAAAAATGGGAACCATGCCGAAAAAACAACGTAGTTTGGCCTGCTGTAGTGCACAGCCCGTGCCAGTTATATTAGTATCGTAAAAACAGATAGTTAAACTTTAAAAGCGCAGGCAGATTGATCCTGGCGCACCTTCAAAGGGCGTCGCTCGCATCCAGCGCACAGATGCGGTGCATTGATTTGGTGCATTGCGGCATCGCTCGGGCTGCGTGCTAGACTTTCCCGCGTGAGTCAACCGCGCTTTCTTGACGAACTGAACGCCCGCGTCAACGAGCTGATTGCCGGGTCCCCCGCCCAGGACCTGGAGAAGAATCTGCGCGCCCTGCTGATGTCTTTTTTTTCGCGGCTCGATCTTGTCACCCGCGAGGAGTTCGACGTTCAGGCCAAGGTTCTTGCCCGCACGCGCGAAAAGCTGGCCGCCCTGGAAGCCCGCGTGGCCGAGCTCGAACGCCGCAACATGTCCTAGCGCCCGCCATTGGCGCGAGTGGGCGTCAACGTAGCGGCCCGCGTGGTCGTTACTCCCCTGCGGTTGGTCGATGTCCGGAAGTTGGCGCAGCAACGCGCGTTTCGCGCGGATGCGGCGTTGCACGCAACCGGAAAAGCGCCAGCAGACAGCCATGTCCCTCGCCATCTTGCACAGCCGCGCGCTTGCGGGACTTCATGCGCCGCCGGTCACCGTAGAGGTTGATCTCGCCAACGGCCTGCCCGCGTTCAACATCGTTGGCTGCCCGAGGCCGAGGTCAAGGAAGCGCGCGAACGCGTGCGCGCAGCCATCGTCAACTGCGGCTTCGAATTCCCCGCGCGCCGCATCACGGTCAATCTTGCGCCGGCCGAGCTGCCCAAGGAAAGCGGCCGCTTCGATCTCGCGATTGCGCTCGGCACCCTGGCTGGATCCGGCCAGATTCCGTCGGACCAGCTGGACGGCTACCAGTTCGCCGGTGAACTGTCGCTGATCGGCGCGCTGCGCCCGGTGCGCGGTGCGCTGGCGATGGCCTACGGCGCGGCGTCCGACCAGCGGGTCTTCGTGCTGCCCACGGCCAGCGCGGGCGAGGCGGCGCTGGTATCGGGTACGGCGGTGCTCCAGGCAGCCTCGCTGCTGGAGACCTGCGCGCATCTGTGCGGTCGGGCCGTGCTGCAGGCGCCCACGGTTTCGCCCTGCGAGCGCGCGGACAACTATCCCGACATGGATGACGTGCGCGGACAATCGCATGCCAAACGCGCGCTGGAAGTGGCGGCCGCCGGAGGCCATGCCCTCCTGATGGCGGGTTCCCCGGGCACGGGGAAGTCGATGCTGGCCGCACGGCTGCCTGGCCTGCTGCCGCCGCTCAGCGACGCAGAGGGGTTGCAGACGGCCGCCGTGCAATCGCTGGGCAGCGCAGGCTTTCAGGCTGCGGACTGGAAGCGCCGGCCGTTTTGCGCGCCGCACCACAGCGCTTCCAGCGTCGCCATCGTCGGCGGCAGCTCCGAGCCGCGCCCCGGCGAAATCTCGCTTGCGCATCATGGCGTGCTGTTCCTCGACGAGCTGCCCGAGTTCGACCGGCGTGTGCTGGAGTCGTTGCGCGAGCCGCTTGAGACGGGGCGCGTGGCAATCTCGCGCGCAGCGCGCCAGGTGGAATATCCCGCGTGCTTCCAGCTGGTGGCCGCCATGAATCCCTGCCCGTGCGGCTTCCTCGGACATTTCAACGGGCGCTGCCGCTGCACACCCGACCAGGTGGCGCGCTATCGGTCCCGCACCTCCGGTCTCCTGCTCGATCGCATCGACATCCAGATCGAGGTGCCGGCGGTGCCGGTGGACGAGCTGATGCCGGGATCGGCCGCGGATGCAGCCACGCAAAACCGCGTACGCGGCGGCGCGAACGGTGGTGCGGAGACGACGCACGCAGTGCGGGAGCGCGTGCTGCAGGCACGCGCGCGGATGCTCGCGCGGCAGGGTTGTGCCAATACGCAACTCGCCACGCGCGCGATCGAGCGACACTGCACTCCCGAAGATGCGGGTGCCCGCCTGCTGCGGCAGGCGGGCACCCGCCTGGGCCTTTCGGCGCGCGGCTATCACCGCGTCCTCAAGCTCGCGCGCACCATTGCCGACCTCGCCGCCGCGCCGCGCGTGGCCGCCGTTCATGTCGCCGAGGCCGTGCAGCTGCGCCGCATGGTGCCGCCGGACCAGTCCCGGAATGCGTGATGATAATTAGCGCAACATGGTATTGGCGACGGTAACAGTATTCACGCATTGATCACATCAATCGTCCTTCATCGGGCGCGCGTCAGCCATGGGCCGGCGCGACAGGGGTGCATATCGACCCGCGCGCGGGTGGGATTCGCCGTAGCCGCGGCTTGAACTGCCTGCCAGTGCATGGAGGAGGCATCGTGATCGACAAGCCGGTATCGCCCGGCGATGGCGAGAGCATTCTGAAGCTCGCTGCGCGTTCGGTGTTCGACCTGTTCTCCTCGATGGCCGAAGGCATGTTGTTGGTCGACCGGCAGGGACGCGTGGTATGGATCAACGACGGTTATCGGCGTTTCCTGCCTGCGCTCGGCTTCGAGCGCGAGGAGGATTTCATCGGCCGCCCGGTCGAGGAAGTTGTGCCTGACACCCAGATTCGTCATGTACTCGAAACGGGCAAGTCCGTTCTCATCGACCTGCTCACCAACAAGGCCGGAACGTTCGTGGTCAGCCGCATCCGCTGCGCGACGAAGCGGGCGTGCTGTTCGTCGTTTGCGT
>VGIE01000108.1 GCA_016867955.1 Betaproteobacteria bacterium | reverse complement strand
CAGGATGGAACCATTGATCTTGGAGCCGCGCACCAGCACGTCGCTGCCGATGCCGACGATGCCCCGGAACATGTCGCGCAGGTTGCCGGCAATCGTGATCTCCTCGACCGGGTACCGGATCTCCCCACCTTCCACCCAGTAGCCTGCCGCGCCGCGCGAGTAGTCGCCGGTCACGATGTTTATGCCCTGCCCCATGAGTTCGGTCACCAGCAGGCCACGGCCCATCTGCCGGACCAGCCCCGGCAGATCCTGCGGCCCTGGCTCCAGGATCAGGTTGTAGTTTCCGCCAGCGTTGCCCGTGGTCTTCAGTCCCAGTTTGCGGGCCGAGTAGCTGCCGAGGAAGTAGCCCAGCAGTTCACCCGCGCGCACCACGTCCCGATCGTGCGTCGCCACGCCATCGTCGTCGAACCAGGAACTCGCCTGTCCGCGTGGAACGTGCGGCAGCTCGCGCAACGTGACCATCGGAGAAAACACCGGCTTGCCGATGCTGTCGAGGAGGAAGGAAGACTTGCGGTAAAGGCTGCTGCCCGACACCGCCGAGACGAAGTGCGAGATCAGGCCGCCGGCCACCGGCGCCTCGAACAGCACCGGCACCTGCGTGGTGGCGATCTTGCGCCCCCTCAGGCGTGCCAGCGCACGCCGCCCGGCATATTCGCCCACCGCGCCGGGCGCAGCCAGGTCCGCCGCCGAACGCTGTGACACATACCAGTCATCGCGCTGCATGGTATTGCCTTCCGCGGCAATCACTGCGCAGGAAATGTAGTGGCGCGAGGTGGGAAACCCGGCGATGAAGCCATGGCTGTTGGCGATGACGAACTGCGACTGGTGGCAGGCCACGCTGGCGCCCTCGGAATTGACGATGCGAGGATCGAGCCGGAACGCGGCCGCCTCGCACTGGCGGGCGAGTTCGATCGCCTCGTCCACGGGCAGGTCCCAAGGATGGTAGAGGTCGAGTTCGCGGCGGTCCCCGGCCCGCGCCATCAGTTCGGCTTCGGCCAGGCCGGCGCAATCGTCGCTGGCGGTGAATCGCGCGATGGTGATCGCCTTGTCCACGCAGTCGCGCAGCGCGCGCGGCGAGAAGTCGGACGTATTGGCATGCCCCTTCTTCTGCCCGACATAGACCGTGACCCCCATGCCCTTGTCGCGGTTGTACTCGATGTTCTCGACTTCGTTCAGGCGTACCGTCACGCTCTGCCCGAAGCCTTCGGAGACTTCCATCTCGCAGGCGCTCGCGCCCAGCGCCTTGGCGCGTGCCAGGACCTCGGCGGCCATGGATTCGAGCCGCGATAGCTCGTAGCTGAATCGCGGGCGGCTTCCGCGGTCGGTCTTGCCGGACGTGTTGCTCATGGGCTTGCTCTTGAAAGGACCGCGCGGGGAGGGCACTGCGGAAAAGCCGGTATCATAGCAGCAGAGATTTCTGCGGCCCTGCGGTGCAGACAATGCGCGGCAACCGCGACGGGAGCCGCACGGCAATGCAGGACGACAGCAGCGACATCATCAGCAAAACGCGGCGCAAGCAGGACATGCACGAGCTGCAGGCGCTGGGTGAGCGCCTGACCGAACTCAACGACACGCAGCTCGCCGGCCTCGACCTTCCCGAAGACCTGCTGGATGCCGTTGTTGACTCGCGGCGCATCAACCGCCACGAGGCGCGCCGCCGCCACATGCAGTACATCGGACGCCTGATGCGGACCGTCGACCCCGCCCCCATCAGGGAGCGGCTTGCCGAGTGGGAGGGCCAGTCACGCGAGGCCACGGCAGCGCTGCACCATGTGGAACGCTGGCGTGACCGGCTCCTTGACAACGATGCCGCACTGACGAATTTCATCAGCGAGCACGCGCACGCCGATTCGCGGCACCTTCGCGCGCTGATCCGCAGCGTGCGCGAGGATCGCATTGCCGGGCGCCCGGCGCGGCAGTTCCGCGAGCTGTTCCGCGAGCTGCGCCGCGTCATGGACGGCGCGCCGGCGCGAGACTGAGTACCCGACTTCGTCGCGACCGGGTGCGTCAATTGGCACCGGTGCCCGCCGGCCATCGCTGCGGGCGACAAGAAATCATCACGAGGGCTAGCGCATGAACATGAATGACGGAGAACTGCTGATCGGGCTGGTGTCGATCAGCGACCGCGCCAGCCAGGGCGTCTACCGGGACGAGGGCCTGCCTGCGCTGGAGGAGTGGTTCGGGCGCGCGCTGGCGAGCCCGTGGCGCACCGAGAAGCGCCTGATTCCCGATGAGCAGCGGGTGATCGAGGCCACGTTGAACGAACTGGTGGACAGCGCACGCTGCCACCTGGTCCTCACCACCGGCGGCACCGGCCCCGCGCCGCGCGACATCACGCCCGAGGCGACGCTGGCCGTGGCCGACAAGGTAATGCCGGGTTTCGGCGAGCAGATGCGCCGCATCAGCCTCGAGTTCGTGCCCACGGCCATCCTGTCGCGTCAGGTTGCCGTGATCCGCAAGGGCGCCCTCATCATCAACCTGCCCGGCCAGCCGAAATCGATCCGCGAAACGCTCGAAGGCCTGAAGAACGCGGAGGGAAAATCCGTCGTCCCCGGCATCTTTGCGGCCGTGCCCTATTGCATCGACCTCATCGGCGGGCCATACATCCACACCAACGACGACGTGATCAAGGCCTTCCGCCCGAAATCGGCAATCCGGCCGAAGCCCGGCGCCTGAGCGTGCCTGACACCATCGAACGGATGCCCGCTTCAATATCTCCGAGTCCCGCGCACCTGACGGCAAGCCGGCCAGGCTCTACGGGGAAGAGCCGCGCCAGAGGTGACCGCCAGCAATGACGACACAGCTCGACTGCATTGAGATGGAAACCGGCCCGCACCCGTCGGCCAGCGTGATCTGGCTGCACGGCCTGGGTGCCGATGGCAACGATTTCGCCCCCCTTGTGACCGAATTGCAACTGCCGCAACGCGCGATCCGCTTCGTCTTTCCCAACGCACCGAGAATGCCGGTCACCATCAACGGCGGCATGGTGATGCCGGCCTGGTACGACATCTCCGATACGGCGATCCGGCACGAGGACGAGGATGGCGTGCGCGCATCGCAGGCAGCCATCGAAGCCCTGATCAGGCGCGAGATTGGACGCGGTTCGCCTGCGGGCAACATCGTGCTGGCAGGGTTTTCGCAGGGCGGGGCGATCGCGCTGCAGACGGCGCTGCGGCATCCGGACCGGCTGGCCGGCGTCATGGCGCTGTCGACCTACGTGCCGCTTGCCGACACGCTCGCCGACGAGGCGTCCTCCGCCAACCGCGACGTGCCGATCTTCATGGCCCACGGCAGCATGGACCCGGTCATCACGCTGGCGCGTGCCGAGCAGTCGCGCAGGCTGCTGCAGGGACTGGGGTACCGCGTGCAATGGCGCAGCTATGCCATGGCGCACGCGGTCTGCGCGGAGGAGATCGCCGACGTCGGCGGGTGGCTGGGCAAGGTGCTGGGCTGACGCGGCCGAGCCTGCGTTCAGCCGCGAAGCCGGAGGTCGCAGCGCTGCGAGTCTCCGCGATCAGCAACGGTGCGGGCAGGCAGCTGCGCGGCCGGGCCTGCGTGGCAGGCCGCGCGATCCTTCCTACTCGCTGGTATCGCGCACCATCAGCTGGCCGCGCAGCAGTTCATAGTCCTCGCCGCGCTCCTGCACCGCGACCGACATCAGCATGAATTCCCTGCCGTCGCGCGCAAACCCGTACTGCTGACCGGGCGCGTACACGCCGCCCTTTACCAGCAACTGCGCCTCGACAGCATCGGCCGACGGATTGAGCAGCAATGCTTCAACGGCGTCGCCATCCTGCGACTGCAGGCTCACCACCGCGACGGCGCGGGCCAGCGTCTGGATGCCGACCGAACCCCGCGGCGGCGCTTCGCGGCTGAGCCGGCGGATCACGCCGATCACCCAGTTGTCGCCACCCTCCGGTTGCAGACCCGTGAGACAGCCGATCTTCAGCCACTCGCCCTTCATCTGCGGTATCGACGCACCGAAGCCGCCCGCGCTCACGTCGTCGATGATCCAGTTCTCGATCAGGTGGTGGTCGAAGTCCAGGGTTGCGGCCGGATTGTGCACCGCCATTACGCCTGCCAAGCCAGGCTCGACGTTGAGGCGCGATTTAACGCGATGGCGCGGGTGCTTGCGCTCGGGCGGCTTGGGTGACCAATACAGCGCCAGATGCCGCAGCACATCCAGCACCATGTCGGGTTCATACCCCGCCAGGCCGAGCGATGAAGGGATGGTGCGAGATGCGGAGATGCTGGAGATGAGCTGCTCGACTTCCTGCGCCGCCTTGCCCGCCGCGACGAAGCGCAGGGTGGGGGGCGCGGTGCGGCGGCCGCGCCAGCCGCAGCGGCGGATGGTCGGTGGCCAGATCGATCCAGCAGGCAATGTCGGGCTGCTGGTCGAGCGCCAGCCGGAACGAGCCCGAGACCTGCGCGATCAGCCGTTCGGCCAGCTCGATTTCGGTGGGCAGCAGGCTGTCGGGCGAGGAGGCCGACAGCATTACCGCGCGCAGGAACTCCTGCTCCACCGAGGACTCTCCCGGCAATCCGGCATGGACCTCCACCTTGGCGGCGGCAATCTTGCGCGACTCGGCCAGTGCATAGACCTTGGCCACCACGCTCCAGCGCGAATTGTCGAACGGGCCGTAGCGGAGGTACTGCCACTTGATCTGGGCTGCGAGCGCGCGCAGCGCGCGCACCACCAGCAGCGGCAGGCCGGCCTTGAGCGCTTCGGCACCCTTGGCACCCGACGCGTGCAGGTCAATGCAGGCGACGAAGCCCAGCGCCGAGCGGTGCCAGTATTCGTGTATGGCGCTCCACAGCTTGTGCTCCTGGGACTTGGACAGCCGCGGATTGCCGATGTAGTCGCGCTGCAGCTTGCGCATGTGCAGCTGCGCGGCATCGTCGATCATCGTGACGAGCTGGGCAAGGTACTCGGGCTTGAATCCCTCGGCCGCCGTCACCGACTCCAGCCAGTGGGTCAGTTCCTTGACCGCCTTGGGGGCATCGCCGCCCGGCACTTCGGCGAGCAGGCGTTTCGCCTCCTTGAGATCGGCCATCGGAGGTCGGACTTGTTGCCACCGAACAGCTTCAGCATGCGGGCTTCCCTCCAGTCCGGCGCACTCGCCGTCGATAATTCGCCGCCACCATTCCCCGCGCGGCGTCAGCTTCGCGTGTCGTGCCAAGGAGTTGATCTGGTGCCGGAGAAAGGAATCGAACCCTCGACCTTCTCATTACGAATGAGCTGCTCTACCGACTGAGCTACTCCGGCCTGACCTGCAAGTGACCGGCGCCGGCGCCGAACCTTGCGTTCGGCGTGCGGGCGACGATTGTGTCCACTTCACAGCCGGCGGATTATAGCAGGCCGACCTGCGAGACTTCACTCGCGCAGGGCCGCCGCGACAAGCGCGTGCGTCCTCGCGGTCGGCCCGCCGCCACGGCGTAATGTCCGCCACTGCGGCGGACGACATCGGCTGCATGGCGCCGCGGTCCGCATCCAGGCCGGCCCCGGAAGGCTGCCGCCACCACCCCGAAGTGCAGCCGGTACCGTGAAATATGCACGAATTGGCCGAAGCCCCCGCCGTTCGTCGAGCAATTTCGCCCTTTCGTCGGCAATTGCGTGAGAATAACGCACCGATGTCTATCATTCATTCACCAGAGGAGAACATCTTGAAGACCCATCGTGGCTTTACGCTGATTGAACTGCTGATCGTCGTCGTGGTCGTGGCCATCCTCGCCGCGATCGCGATACCGTCGTACCAGGACTACATCCGGCGCGGCCGCATCACCGAGGCCGTGTCCGCCCTGTCCGAGGCGCGGGTCAAGATGGAACAGTTCTTCCAGGACAACCGGACCTACGTGGGCAGCTGCGTGGCCGGCACCGTGGCCCCGCAGCTCACCAACACGGCCAACTGGACCTTTGCCTGCTCCGGCCAGAGCACGACCGCCTACCTGATCACCGCCACCGGCACAAGCGGCATGGCCGGATTCGCGTACACGGTCAACCAGGACAATACGCGCGCCACGACATCGCTGCCAGCGGGCTGGACCGGCTCCGGCAGCACCTGCTGGGTCATTCGCAAGGACGGTTCGTGCTGAACAACCATCCCGCCGCCGGGGCAACGTGGCGCGACCCGTCGCCCGCGGTGCCGCGCGGCTTCTCGCTGGTCGAGCTGATGATAGGGCTGGCCATCTTCGCGTTCCTCATGGCGATGGGCGTGCCGGCCTTCACGACCTACATCCAGAACGCCAAGATCCGCTCCGCGGCAGAGGTGCTGTATGCCAGCATCCAGACCGCGCGCGCCGAGGCCGTCAAGCGCAATGCGGCGGTGGAATTCGTGCTCACCGACGATGCCGGCGACAGCGGCAGCACGCAGACCGCCACGCCCAGCACCACCGGGCGCAACTGGCTCATCCGCTTGCAGGACCCGACTACGCTGATCTACACCTTCATCGAAGGCAAGTCGATGGCCGAGGGCTCGGGACAGGCGTCCACACCTTCGGTCACCATCACCAGCAGCGTGTCCTCCGTCACCTTCAACGGCTTTGGCTCCACCAACCTGGGTGCGACTGCAACCCTGGCGGTGGCCAACGCCGCCGGCGGCGCCTGCGCGCCGACGGGCCCCATGCGCTGCTTGAGCGTGGTGTTATCGGTCGGCGGCCAGGCGCGCATGTGCGATCCGGCCGTGGCCGCAGCAGGACATACCCGCAAATGCTAACTCCCATCGGATCAGTCCGTACGCTGACGGCGGGCATGCCGCCGGGTCGCGCGGTGACCGCTTCCCGGCGCCAGCGAGGCGTGTTCCTCATCGAGGCCCTGCTCGGCATCCTGATCTTTTCGCTCGGCATCCTCGCCCTGATCGGCATGCAGGCGGCGGCGATTTCGGCGCAGTCGGATGCGCGCTACCGCATTGAGGCCGCCAACCTTGCCGAGAAGATGCAGAACAACATCTGGTTGAATGTGGACCGCTCCAGCCCCGCAAACCTCTCGACATCGCTGGCCAACTTTTCGCACAACGAAGGCGGCGCGAACTGCGCGTTCACCGGAACGCCTTCCGTCGATCCGCTGGTGACCAACTGGGTGACCGAGGTGCGGGCTGCCGGCAGCGGCCTGCCGAACGCCACCACGGCGATGCAGCAGATCCTCGTCAACACTGCCAGCTTCAACCGCGTCACCATCACCGTCTGCTGGCTGCCGCCGCGCGCCCTGAGCCCCAGCCGGTACACCATCGTCACCTTCGTGAACTAGGCCGCGCCGCCATGCCCCTTCCCGGACAAGAGATGCCATTAGACCTGCCA
>VGIE01000107.1 GCA_016867955.1 Betaproteobacteria bacterium | reverse complement strand
GGTCGCGTGCCGGACCGCCGGCGAGCCCGCCCGCGGCAAGCGACGCGAACGACATGCCCGCCCCGACAAGCAGCGCCATCACCCGCGTGGCCCGCCCTGCCGCATTCATCATCGCAATCGAATGCATATTCCCTGTTCTCATCGTCATCCTCCTCGCGGTGTTGAGAGCGCCTAACAGAATTGCCGTCAGGCGCCCTGATTTTTAAGAGCGCGAGGGGATGTATCCCCTCGCGTCGCCGGGCATTCTAAAGCGATTTTGATTGCTGTCGTGCTGCCCATCCAACAAGCCCCGCGGTGCAGCCGGCATGCCGCAACGACCGGCCCATTCATCCGGACCGCCCGCCTCGCTGCACGCACAGGCGCACCAGGCGCCGGATATCCCTGGCGTCCTCGAGACCGTACACGGCATCGTGGATCCTGTCGACATGGGAGCGGTCGAAGACCCGCCCGGCGAGGTCGTGGAAGCGAACCTTGAGTTCCTCGCGCGTCAGCTGCCATTGCGGGTCGCCCTTGGGCGTGTCCACCTTGAAGCGGTGCTCCTTGCCGTTGTTCATCTTCACGACGATGACCGTCGGGATCTGCTGCGGATAGACCTTCTCGAGTTCGGGGTCGGCCTTCACCGAGATCTTCGCGGTCAGCGCGAGGATGCGCGGATCAGTGCGCATCTTTTCGGTGAAGCAATCCAGCAGCGTGGTGCCGGGCTTGCCGTACAGCATCGCCACTGCCATAGCGTAGTAAATGCTGAACTGGGCATCGACGTCAGTCTGCGGCCTTTGCTTGCGTTCAATCGGTCCGCCGCAGATACGCGCTGCCTCGCGCACCGTGCGGACTTCGATCGAGCGCACGTTCTTCTCGAAGTCACTGGCGCTGAGGCCGGCCTGTTTCATCAGGCCCCAGGCCGCGTCGATCGGGCCATGGCAGTAGCGGCAGCAGGCATAGGGCTTGTACGAAGTATTGACGATTTCGTAGCGCGTCCCCAGCTCGGCGGTGATCTGTGCGAGATCGGTGTTGTCGGCGAGGGCATAGGCGGAGTACCAGCCGTTGAAGCCCTCGAGCATGTTCATGGGGGCGTTGAAACCGGCCCTGGCCAGGGTCGCGGCGGCGACGCCGCTGTGGGAGGCCCAGCCGGCGTTGAGCCGCTTGGTCCAGGCCCCGGACAGGATGCCCTCCAGCAGTCCGGAGGAAAACCCTGCGGCAAGTCCGATTGCCGTGGCGGTCTGCTTCTGGTTCATGCGCATGAGCTTTGCGGTTGCCACCGCGCTGCCGAACACGCCTGCGGTACCGGTTGAATGGAAGCCGCGATGGTGGAAGTGCCTGACCCCGGACTTGACGGCCATGCCGGTGCGGATGACAGCCTCGTATCCGAGGACGACGGATAGCAGGAACCGCTTGCCGCTGGAGCGCTCCCTTTCGGCCACGGCAAGGCAGGCCGGGAGCACAGGGACTCCCGGATGCCCGATCAGGATGTTGTGATCGTCGTCCAGCTCCAGGCAATGGCCCATGACGCCATTGGCCATTGCTGCGTTGACTGCGGGCAGCTTGCCCCCGACGGTGAGGATGGTGCTTTCCTTCGGGCCGCCCAGGCTCCTCGCATACTTCACCGCCACCCGCGCAGCCTTCTCCCGTGCGTGGGCCGGCAGCGTGACGCCGATGTAGTCCAGCACGCGGTCCTTGGCATCCTCGACCACCACCCGCGGCAGGTCCCTGAAGCGCGTGTTCACCACGAACCGGGCGAACTGCTCGGCTATTGCGGCCATCGACATCCCTCTTCCGGTTCGCCCCGCCTGCGGCAAATGCGTGGCGCGCATTGTGCACCATAACCCGCGATCCGGCTCGCGAATCAAAACGCGTCTGCGAATTCACCCAAATGTGTTCTGCAGATCGGCTCCCACATTGCCACCAGGAGCCATTGCTATATCGATAACGGGATAATCGCGGGACCTAGCGGCGGCTCAGGCCGCGCGTTTCGACGGCGACCCCATGCGCTCGAGCGCTTCGCGCAGGTAGCGCCCGGTGTAGCTCTCCGCGATCCCGGCGATTGCCTCCGGCGTGCCGGCGCCGAGGATGCGCCCGCCCCTGTCGCCGCCCTCGGGGCCGAGGTCGATGACCCAATCTGCGGTCTTGATGACATCCAGGTTGTGCTCGATCACCACCACGGTATTGCCGTGGTCGCGCAGGGCGTGCAGCACGCGCAACAGGTGATCGATGTCGTGGAAGTGCAGGCCGGTAGTGGGCTCGTCCAGAATGTAGAGCGTGCGGCCGGTGTCGCGCTTGGAGAGTTCCAGCGCCAGCTTGACGCGCTGCGCCTCGCCGCCGGAGAGCGTAGTGGCCGACTGGCCGAGGCGAATGTAGCCCAGGCCCACGTCCAGCAGCGTGTGCAGCTTGCGCTCGACGGCCGGCACGGCGCGGAGGAATTCATACGCCTGCTCGACGGTCATGTCGAGCACCTCGTGGACGTTGCGGCCCTTGTAGGGAATCTCCAGCGTTTCGCGGTTGTAGCGCTTGCCGTGGCAGACGTCGCAGGGCACGTAGATGTCGGGCAGGAAGTGCATCTCCACCTTGAGCACGCCATCGCCCTGGCAGGCCTCGCAGCGCCCGCCCTTGACGTTGAAGGAGAAGCGCCCGGATGAATAGCCACGTTCGCGCGACTGCGGCACGCCGGCGAAGAGTTCGCGGATCGGCGTGAACATCCCGGTGTAGGTGGCGGGATTGGAGCGCGGCGTGCGGCCGATCGGGCTCTGGTCCACGCTGATGACCTTGTCGAAGTGCTCCAGCCCCAGCAACTGGTCGTGCGGCGCCGGTTCAGTGGCGCTGCCGTAGAGGTGCTGCGCGACGGCATGGCAGAGCGTGTCGTTGATGAGCGTCGACTTGCCCGAGCCCGACACGCCGGTGACGCATGTGAACAGGCCCACCGGCAGGTCAAGGTTGGCGCCCTTGAGGTTGTTGCCGCGGGCGCCATGCAGCTGCAGCAAGCGGTGCGGGTCGGGCTTGTGGCGCTTCTTCGGCAGCGGGATGCGCGCGCGGCCCGACAGGTACCTGCCGGTCAGCGAGGCGTCGCTGGCAATGATGTCTGCAGGCGTGCCCTGCGCCACCACTTCGCCGCCGTGCACGCCCGCGCCCGGGCCCATGTCGACGACATGGTCGGCGGCGTGGATCGCGCCTTCGTCATGTTCGACCGCGATCACCGTGTTGCCAAGGTCGCGCAGCCGCTTCAGGGTGTCGAGCAGCCGCGCATTGTCGCGCTGGTGCAGGCCGACCGAGGGCTCGTCGAGCACGTACATGACGCCGGTGAGCCCCGAGCCGATCTGGCTGGCCAGCCGTATGCGCTGCGCCTCGCCGCCGGAGAGCGTATCGGCGGCGCGGTCGAGGCTGAGGTAGTCGAGGCCGACATTGACGAGGAACTGCAGTCGCGCGGCGATCTCGTTGATGATGCGCCCGCCGATGGCCTGCTTGGCGCCCGGCAGCGTTAGCCCGGTGAAGAATTCCACGCTGGCCTTCAGCGGCAGCGCGCTCAGCTCGAAGATGGCGCGTCCTTGGGTGATGTCGGTATCGCCGCCGATCAGCACATGCCGCGCTTCCTCGCGCAACCGCGTGCCCTCGCAGGCCGGGCAGGCCCTGATGCTCTGGTACTTGGCGAGTTCCTCGCGCACCGCCACCAGTTCGGTCTCCCTCAGACGGCGCGACATGTTGTTGATGACGCCCTCGAAGGCATGCTCCTTGTACGTGGTGCGCCCGCGCTCGTTGAGGTAGGCGAAGCGAATCTTCTCCCTGCTGCCGTAGAGGATGACGTGCTGGATGTCGGGGGCAAGTTTCTCGAAGGGCACCTCGACGTCGAAGTCGTAGTGATTGCCCAGGCTGGTGAGCATCTGGAAGTAAAACTGGTTGCGCCGGTCCCAGCCTTTGATGGCGCCGCCGGCCAGCGACAGACCAGGGTGGGCCACGACGCGCCTCGGGTCGAAGAAGGTCACCGAACCAAGGCCGTCGCACTCCGGGCAGGCGCCAGCCGGATTGTTGAACGAGAACAGGCGCGGCTCGAGCTCGGCAATGGAATAGCCGCAGACCGGGCAGGCGAATTTCGCCGAGAACAGGTGTTCCCTGCCGCCGTCAAGCTCCACGGCGATGGCGCGGCCGTCGGCGTGGCGCAGCGCTGTCTCGAACGATTCGGCGAGGCGCTGCTTGGCGTCGGCGCGTACCTTCAGGCGGTCGACCACCACGTCCACGCTGTGCTTCGCATTCTTCGCCAGCCCCGGCGGCGCGTCGATCTCATGTACCGCGCCGTCGATGCGCACGCGCACGAAGCCCTGTGCGCGCAGCTCTTCCATCAGGTCGGCCTGCTCACCCTTGCGACTGGAGACGATGGGAGCAAGGATCATCAGCCGGGTGTCCTCAGGCAGCGCCATGACGTGGTCTACCATCTGCGACACCGACTGTGCCTGCAGGGGCAACCGGTGTTCCGGGCAGCAGGGCGTGCCGGCCCGAGCGTACAGCAGCCGGAGGTAGTCGTGGATCTCGGTGATGGTTCCCACGGTCGAGCGCGGATTGTGGCTGGTCGCCTTCTGCTCGATGGAAATGGCCGGCGACAGGCCCTCGATGAGATCGACGTCGGGCTTTTCCATCAATTGCAGGAACTGCCGCGCGTAGGCCGACAGCGACTCGACGTAGCGGCGCTGTCCCTCTGCATACATCGTGTCGAAGGCGAGCGAACTCTTGCCGGAGCCCGACAGGCCGGTGATCACCACCAGTTTCTGTCGTGGCAGATCAAGGCTGATGTTCTTCAGGTTGTGAGTGCGGGCACCGCGGATCCGGATCAGGTCCATACGCTCGAGATTGTCTTGCCCGCGATCACTTACGACGGAACGTGGGTTGGGCGAACCTGCTAATATACGCAACTTATTGTGCGCTGCGCCATCTGAATGAAGTCCTCCCCGGCAGCCGACCCCGCCGAACATGATCTTGACCCGCCGGCGGACCGCATGTCAGCCGTGGAGATCCGCGCCAGCCTGTCGCTGTCGTCCCTGTTTGCGCTGCGCATGCTGGGGCTGTTTCTCATCCTGCCAGTATTTGCCGTCCATGCCGTCCAGATGGAGGGCGGCGACAGCCAGTTCCTCGTCGGCCTCGCGCTGGGTGCCTACGGGCTGACGCAGGGCCTGCTGCAGATTCCCTTTGGCATGGCCTCGGACCGCTGGGGCAGGAAGCGCGTCATCGTCTTCGGACTGGTGCTGTTCGCCGTCGGCAGTTTTGTCGCCGCGCTGGCGACCAGCGTCGAGGGCGCCATCATCGGCCGCTGCATCCAGGGCGCAGGCGCGATCTCGGCCGCCGTCGTGGCCCTCGCCGCCGACCTGACGCGTGACCAGCACCGCACCAAGGTGATGGCGCTGATCGGCGGTTCCATCAGCCTTACCTTCGCGCTGTCGCTGATGCTGGCACCGGCGCTTTATCGCGCCATCGGCATGGACGGCATTTTCGCGCTGATCGGCGTCATGGCGCTGGCTGCAATTTTGGTGGTGCTGCTAGCGGTGCCGCCGGAACCGCGCGACCTCGCACAGGCTGCGGGACGAGCCGGAGGAGCACTCGCGTCGTCGTTCCCGCTGAAGGCCGATCGCGCATCCCTCGGCTCTGTTCTGCGCGACACCGAATTGCTGCGACTCAATTTCGGCATCTTTGCGTTGCATGGCGTGCAGATGGCCATGTTCGTGGTGGTGCCGACGACGCTGGTCGCTTCCGGCCACCTGCCGGTGGAGTCGCACTGGAAGGTCTATCTGCCGGTGGTGCTGGTGTCCTTCGCGCTGATGATGCCGCCCATCCTCGTGGCCGAACGGCGCGGCCAACTGAAACGGCTGTTCATCGGTTCGGTGATGCTGATGCTTGCCCTGCAGGCCGGCTTCGCGCTGTGGCTGGACCAGCTCCCGGCCGTGATCGCGTTGCTTGTCGGATTCTTCATAGCTTTCAATATCCTGGAGGCCACGCTGCCGTCGCTGGTGACAAGGATCGCACCGGCATCGGCGCGCGGCACGGCGATAGGCGTGTATAACACCACCCAGGCGCTGGGATTGTTTTTCGGTGGCGCACTTGGCGGCCTGATCGCGCAGCATGGCGGAAATGTTCAGGTGTTTGCATTCGGAATCGTGCTGATGGCGTTATGGTTGGTGGTGGCTGCCGGGATGAAGGTGCCGGGGCAGGTCACCAGCCGGACGCTGAAGCTCGGGCCGGTGCAGGATGTGATCGCGTTGCGCGAGCGCCTGGTGCGCGTGCGCGGGGTGCGGGATGTGGTGGTCATGCCGGAGCAGGGAATAGCGGTCCTGACCGTATTTGCAGGCGCCTGGGATGAACAGGCGGCCTTGAGAACGATTGGAGGAGAGGCGTAATGGCCTCGGTTTCAGGTGCGGTCAACGAGGTGCCAAAGGAACAAGGGGCTCAGTTCCCTGTCGGTGTGCCCCCTTGTTTATCCCCCGACTGCAGTGTGCACGTATGACCAGATTGCCTCGCAATCATCAAACTTTGGTAGGAGAACACTAGATGGCATCAGTCAACAAAGTCATACTGGTCGGCAATCTCGGCCGCGATCCCGAGACGCGCTACAACGCCGAGGGTGGCGCCATCACCAACGTGTCGGTGGCCACCACCGACACCTGGAAGGACAAGGCGTCGGGCGAGAAGCAGGAGCGTACCGAGTGGCATCGCGTGGTGTTCTTCAGCCGCCTGGCGGAGATCGCCGGCGAATACCTGAAGAAGGGCTCGCAGGTCTATATCGAGGGCTCTCTGCGCACGCGCAAGTGGACCGACAAGGAAGGCGTTGAGAAGTACACCACCGAAATCGTCGCCGACAAGATGCAGATGCTGGGCAGCCGCTCCGGCATGGGCGGAGGCGGAACGGACAGCGAGGGCGGCGGGCGTCCGGCGCGCGAGCCCATGGCGGCAACCACGGGTGCCAAGCCCGCGGCAGCCAAGAAGGGCGGCGGCGCCTTCGAGGACATGGACGACGACATTCCGTTCTAGCGGCGCCCCCGTTGCGGCGTGCCCGCCTGAGGCGCCGGACGCGGGCCTGGTGCTCCGCAGGTCGGCGCGACTGTTTCAGGGAATGTTGTGGGCGTACCCCGGTTTCTGGCGGACCATCAACTCGACCACGCCGGCTCGCAGGTAATCAATGCCGGCAACCCTGTCGCCCTGGGACGGCGTCTGGTTGATCATGATGTACTAGCACGCGACCACCTTGTGCCGGTCTTGAGTGCCTCGTCCTGCACGCGATTTGCGGACTCCGACTCCACCTTCAGCATACTGATGCCCGGCCTGTTGGCGACGATCACGATGTCCACTTTGTCGG
>VGIE01000106.1 GCA_016867955.1 Betaproteobacteria bacterium | reverse complement strand
CAGCTATCTCAACATCCCGGCCATCATCAGCGCCGCCGAAGTCACCGATGCCGAGGCGATTCACCCGGGTTACGGCTTCCTGTCGGAGAACGCCGATTTCGCCGAGCGCGTGGAGAAGAGCGGCTTCGTGTTCATCGGCCCGCGGCCCGACACCATCCGGCTGATGGGCGACAAGGTCAGCGCCAAGCAGACCATGATCAAGGCCGGCGTGCCCTGCGTGCCCGGGTCCGAGGGCGCGCTGCCGCCGGAGCCCCAGGAACTCATCAAGCTCGGCCGCAAGATCGGCTACCCGGTGATCGTGAAGGCCTCCGGCGGTGGCGGCGGTCGCGGCATGCGCGTCGTGCACACCGAGGCGGCGCTGAAGCATGCCGTCGCGCTGACCCGCAGCGAGGCCGAGGCGGCCTTCGGCAACCCAATGCTGTACATGGAGAAGTACCTCGAGAACCCGCGCCACATCGAGATCCAGGTGCTGGCCGACGAGCATCGCAACGTGCTCTACCTTGGCGAGCGCGACTGCTCGATGCAGCGCCGCCACCAGAAGATCATGGAAGAAGCGCCGGCGGTCGAGATCACCCCGCGCCAGCGCACCAAGATCGGCGAACGCTGCGTAGAGGCCTCCCGCA
Organism: Betaproteobacteria bacterium; assembly: GCA_016867955.1. Lineage (GTDB taxonomy): Bacteria > Pseudomonadota > Gammaproteobacteria > Burkholderiales > SG8-39 > CAIYPG01. The sequence goes on along the minus strand of VGIE01000106.1, from coordinate 6,788 downwards.
AGATCGGCTATCGCGGCGTCGGCACGTTCGAATTCCTGTTCGAGAACGGCGAGTTCTATTTCATCGAGATGAACACCCGGCTGCAGGTCGAGCACCCGGTCACCGAGATGATCACCGGCATCGACATCGTGCAGCAGCAGATCCGCATTGCCGCCGGCGAAAAACTGGCCATCCGCCAGCGCGACATCGAGTTCCGCGGCCACGCCATCGAATGCCGCATCAACGCCGAGCACCCATTCACCTTCGTGCCCTCTCCGGGGAAGATCACCTCCTACCACCCGCCCGGCGGCCCGGGGATCCGCGTCGATTCCCATATCTACCATGGCTATTCCGTACCGCCCAATTACGACTCGATGATCGGCAAGATCATTGCCTATGGCGACGACCGCGATCAGGCTATCCGGCGCATGCGCATTGCGCTGTCGGAAATGGTGGTCGGCGGCATCCAGACCAATATCGCGCTGCACCAGGAACTGCTCAACGATAACCGCGTCATCAAGGGCGGCAACAGCATCCACTACGTGGAGCAGCGCCTGGCGCAACAAAAGAAGCCGCTCGCCGAAGGCTAGATATGAGCGTCATCGTAATGGAACAAGGTTGGCTCCGCCCCCCTTGTAAATCCCCCCGACTTCAGCGAAGCCTCGTGGGTCGGGAACAAGGCTGGCTCCGCGCCGCTCGCAAATTTCCCCCGCTCCAGGCAAGCCTTGGGGGAATCGTTTGCTGCATGGGTTTTCAACCGAGGCTTTCTTGGCCTTGACCAGCCTCGTCCTCGAGCTGGACGCCGGCGACGCCATGGCGCTGTCGGAAGCGCTGCTGGAGGCCGGCGCACTGTCGGTGAGCGCCGAGGATGCGCAGGCCGGCGCGCCCGACGAGGTCCCGATGTATGACGAGTTTGGCAGCGAATTGCCGGACCCGTCATGCTGGCCACTCATGCGCCTGCGCGTGCTGGTGGATGCGGCGACGCGCCCGGCAGATTTGCTCGCCAGCGCGGCCGGTGCCTGCAGCCTTTCCGCCGTTCCCGATCATATTGTCGAGCCTGTGGAGGATGCCGACTGGGTTCGCCGCACACAGGCGCAGTTCGCGCCGATCGAGATCTCGCCGCGCCTGTGGATCGTGCCTAGCTGGCATCGTCCGCCGAAGTCGGACGCCATCAACATCGAACTCGATCCCGGGATCGCTTTCGGCACCGGCAGCCACCCGACCACCAAGCTCTGCCTGCGCTGGCTGGACACGCATGTGCGTGCCGGCGACTGCGTGCTCGACTACGGCTGCGGCTCCGGCATCCTCGCGATCGCCGCTGCGCGCCTGGGCGCCGGACGCATCGTCGGAGTGGACATCGATTCGGCCGCGGTGGAGGCGGCGCGCAAGAACGCGCGCCGCAACGGCGTCTCCGGTGACTTCCGCGATGCCGCCGCGGCATTGCCGCTGCAGGCAGACCTGGTGGTAGCCAACATCCTGTCCAATCCGCTGAAGGTGCTGGCGCCTGTGCTGGCCGCGCACGCCCGGCCCGGCGGGCGCATCGCGTTGTCCGGCGTGCTCACGCCGCAGGCCGGGGAGGTTGCCGCGGCCTATGCCCCCTGGTTCGACTTCGGAACCGGCGCCGAAGAAGAAGGCTGGATATGCCTGTCGGGAAGGCGTCGCTGATCACCCGTTGCCCGGGCTGCGCGACCGCGTTTCGCGCGACCGCGGCACAGCTCGCGCTGCGCGACGGAAAGGTGCGCTGCGGCAACTGCGGCGCGGTTTTCGATGCCCGCGTGAATGCCCTTGGTGTCGACCCCGCACCCGTGGGTGTCACAGCCGAACGACCGTCCACCGACATTGGCGGGACGCGGGAAGGCCCGTCTGCGGCTGAACGGCCGGTGCTCGAGCCGGCGCCAGTCGGCGACCCCCCGGCCGCGCACGAGCTCCCCGCCGAACACGCCTGTAGCGGGCGCGGGGCATACACAAGCCAAGGGGAAGCGGCGGGATCCTTGTCGTCCCCTTCGTCTGCGGCTGCGCCGGCGGAGAATCTCGCGTTCGATTTCGGCCGCCGCCGCGCAACGCGGACGTCGCTGTCACTCTGGGTGGCCTGGCCCGCTGCGACATTGCTGCTGCTTGCGCTCGTCGCCCAGGCGGCCTTCAGCTATCGCGGCGAGCTTGCCCTGCTGTTTCCGGTGCTGAGACCCCATGCCGAAGCGCTCTGCGAGGAGCTGGGCTGCGCGATTCCGCTGCCGCGCCGCGCCGAATTCATGAGCATCGAATCCTCCGACCTCCAGGCCGACGCCGCGAACCCCGGCGTGATGGTGCTATCGGCGAACCTGCGCAACCGGGCACCGTTCGCGCAGACCCCGCCGGCGCTGGAGCTGACGCTCACCGACACGCAGGACCGAGAGGTAGCGCGGCGCGTACTGACTGCAGCCGACTACATCAGCGCAGGCACATTGGGTACCCTTGTCGCCGGCGGCGCGAGCGCCCTCATTCCCGCCGGGACAGAGATTCCGGTCAAGGTGTATTTCGACGCATCGGCGCTGAAGGCAACCGGCTACCGCCTGTACCTGTTCTATCCCTGAGGACACCCGACCGGGTCGCCGCAGGAGATCCTGAGGCCCTTCGGCAACCGCCTTCGTTTGTCATCCACCCCAAGGCGGTGTCACCCCCAAGCCGATTTCCGCTATTCTTCGCAGCTCGCTCGTCGCCTGTCAGCGCCCTTGCGCGCACCACTTGGAGAACCCCATGGCTACCGTTACCCTGGGCGGAACGCCCCTGAACCTCGCCGGAAACTTCCTGAAAAAGGGGCAGTCCGCACCCGATTTCAAGCTGGTCGGCAAGGACCTGAAGGACGTTGCGCTCGGCGACTTCGCCGGCAAGCGCAAGGTGCTGAACATCGTGCCGAGCCTCGACACCGCGGTATGCGCCGCCTCGGCGCGCAAGTTCAATGAAAAGGCAGCGAGCCTGAACAACACGGTTGTGATGACCATCTCCGCCGACCTGCCGTTCGCCATGGGGCGCTTCTGTGCCGCCGAGGGCATCCAGGACATGGTGCCGCTGTCCACCATGCGCGGGCGCGAGTTCCTGAAGAATTACGGCGTTGAACTCACGAGCGGCCCGCTGGCCGGCGTCGCCGCCCGCGCGGTGGTCGTGCTCGATCAGCACAACACCGTGCTGCATGCGGAGCTGGTCTCCGAGATCAAGAACGAGCCGGACTATGACGCCGCGCTGGCCGCGCTGAAGTAGGCATCCCTGCGGCGGCGGCCGGGCGCCGACTCCCGGCACCCGCCCGCCCCTTCTGCCGATCATCGACGCCCGACTGCCCCATGCGTACGCTCATCTGCGGCTCCATCGCCTACGACAACATCATGGTCTTCCAGGGCCGATTCAAGGACCATATCCTGCCCGACCAGATCCATATCCTGAATGTCGCGTTCCTGGTGCCTGAACTGCGGCGCGAGTTCGGAGGCTGCGCCGGCAACATCGCCTACAACCTCAGGCTTCTGGGCGGCGACCCGCTCATCATGGCGACGGTGGGGACGGATGCCGCATCCTATTACTACCGCTTCGAGCGGCTGGGGATTTCACGCGACTGCGTGCGCGAAGTGCCCGACTCGCTGACGGCGCAGGCGTTCATCACCACCGACCTCGACGACAACCAGATCACCGCCTTCCATCCCGGCGCGATGAACCACTCGAACCTGAACAGCGTCTCGAAAGAGCTCGGGGCGAAACTGGCCATCATCGCCCCCGATGGGCGCGACGGCATGCTGCAGCATGCGCGCGAGCTGGCCGCGCTGCGCATTCCCTTCATGTTCGATCCCGGCCAGGGGCTGCCGATGTTCTCGGGCGATGAATTGCTCGATTTCATTGACAAGGCGACTTACGTGGCGGTCAACGATTACGAGGGCAAGCTGCTCGAGGAGAAGACCGGGCAATCGCTGACCGCGCTCGCGGCGCGGGTCGACGCGCTGGTCACCACGCGCGGCGCCGAGGGGTCCATCATCTACACCGGCGGCGAACGTATCGACATTCCCTGCGTCAGGGCTAGCGCGGTGGTCGATCCCACCGGCTGCGGCGACGCCTACCGCGCCGGACTGCTCTTTGGCATTGCCAGCGGCCGCGACTGGCGCACCACCGGCCGCATTGCCTCGCTCATGGGCTCGTTGAAGATTGCCTCGCGGGGCGGCCAGAATCACCATGTCGATCGGGCCGGCATAGCGGCGCAGTATCGGCAGCATTTCAACGCCGAGCTATAGGAGTAGCGTCATGAAACTCGTTCGGTCCATCGCCGTTCTGGCATGCCTTGGCCCGGCCATCCTGTTCCCGGGCTGCGCAACCGACAGCAGCTCCGGCAGCGTGTATTCGTCAGGCCAGACGCGCGGCGAACAGTCGGTGCGCATGGCAACCGTGGAATCGGTACGCGAGGTCACCATCGAGGGCACGAGGGGGGCCGTGGGCGCGGTCGCCGGCGGCGCCGTCGGCGGTGTGGCCGGCTCCAATGTCGGCGGCGGCAAAGGTTCGACGATCGGTTCCGTCTTGGGCGCCGTCGGCGGCGTGGCCGCAGGGCAGGCGATCGAGCGCAGCGCCACGCGCAAGAAAGGGCTGGAAATCACCGTGCGCCTGGAGAACGGCGAGCTGCGCGCCATCACCCAGGATGCCGACGAAGCCTTCCGCCCGGGCGAGCGCGTGCGCCTGCTGTCGGGCGGCGGCACCACGCGCGTGACGCACTGACCACGCCTGCTCCTATTTCGTTGTTGATATAACAACTGCCCGGAGAGCTGCATGTTGCGGGCATCTTCAATAATGAAAGCGCTGAAATACCGGCGGGGCATCGTTTGACCCTCGCGGCGCCGCTGCCGCTGCGCCTGGTGCGCATCGCGCGCCTCGTCGGGCATCTCTTTCGTGGCCTGGCCATCGCGGCCTTCCGCTATGGCAGGATGGACGAGGCCGCCCGCAGGGCCGCTACCCGCCGCTGGTCGCTCGCGGCGCTTACGTCACTGGGCGTCACCGTGCATATCGAGGGACCGCCGGCGGCGGCGCCCGCCGACGCGCTGCCGGCACGCTGCCTGCTGGTGGCCAATCACATCTCCTGGCTGGACATCCTGGTGCTGCTCTCGGTCTGCCCGGCAATCTTCGTCGCCAAGTCGGAGATCCGCGGCTGGCCGCTGGTGGGTTGGCTGTGCGCGCGCGTCGGCACGTTGTTCATCCAACGCGGGCGCCGCCGGTCAGCGCGCCACACCAGCAAGGTCATGGCCGATGCCATTGCGCGCGGCGCGCTGGTCAGCATCTTTCCCGAGGGCACCACCACCGACGGTCTTTCGCTGGCGCGATTCCATGCTGCGCTGTTCCAGCCGGCTGCCGATGCCGGCGCCATGGTGCAACCGGTAGCGCTGCGCTATGCCCATCGCAGCGGCCACTATTGCGCGGCGCCAAACTACGTCGGCGACACGTCCTTCCTGTCTTCGCTCTGGTCGACCACCGCTGCCCGGCACATGGTGGCGCGGCTGTCCTTCCTCGTTCCGCTGGAGGCCGCCGGTCGCGACCGCCGCGACATCGCGCGCAGCGCGGAAGCGGCCATCGCGGCGAAGCTTGGGGTCGGTGTGGCAAGCGGAATTCCAGCCGCGGCTACGACACCTGCGCACCGGAAGCACGGGCGGCACACCCCACCTGGAACAGGCGACGGTCCTCGAGGCGGATCGCGGTAAGGCTGCGGCCCCACACGCAGCCGGAGTCGAGCATAAGCAGACGCGGCGCGAGCTTCACGCCCAGCGCGGACCAGTGCCCGCAGACCATGACGGATTTGGCGGTGGCACGACCGGGTACATCGAACCACGGCAGATAGCCCTCCGGGGCCGCCGCCGTCTCGCCCTTGGTCTGGAATTCCATGGCGCCGGCGGCGTCGCAGAAGCGCATGCGCGTCATGGCGTTCACGATCACGCGCAGGCGGTCGGCACCGGCCAGCGCGTCGGACCAGCGGTCCGGCTTGCTGCCGTAGAGATGGCGCAGGAATTCGCGGTAGCGTGGCCCGCGCAATTGCGACTCCACCTCGCGCGCCAGCGCCTCAGCCTGGTCTTCATTCCACCCGGGCAGCAGTCCCGCATGCACCAGCAGGTAGTCGCCTTCGCGATGCAGCAGCGGGCGCGCGCGCAGCCATGCCAGCAGCTCGTCGCGATCCGGTGCCGCCAGCACCTCGGCGAGGGTGTCGTCGTGGCGGGGCTTGCCCAGGCCCTCGGCAACGACAAGCAGGTGCAGGTCATGATTGCCCAGCACGCTGATCGCGTTGTCGCCCAGCGCGCGCGCAAAGCGCAGCACTTCCAGCGACCTGGGGCCGCGGTTGACCAGATCGCCCACGAACCAAATGCGGTCGCGCGCGGGATTGTAGGCGAAGGAGTCGGTGAGCCGCCGCAGTTCGTCGTAGCAGCCCTGAACGTCGCCGATTGCGTAAGTGGCCATGCCGGTCCGGGAAAGTCGAAACGCCGAGTTTACCGGCTTCGCGAAGCCGGAAAGCGATCCTGGCACGGGTTGTTGTCAGCGGCGGCGGACAAATCCGCCTCAGTCGTCGCTCCCGGCGAGGAAGCGCTCGACGGCGGGTTCCGCCAGCCGGGGACCGATGTCGTTGAGCACCAACCGGCGACGAGATGGGTGCTCAGAGTGCCACCCATCGAGGTGCCCAGCCAGTGGAATGTCGTCAGCCCGAGCTGATCGGCCAGCGACTCGGCTGTCCGCGCATAGAACGCCGGGCAGTATTCCTGTTCGGGTGCCGGACTCCACTCCAACAGGCCGCGCCCGTTCGTATCCGGGCAGATGACCCGATAGCG
>VGIE01000105.1 GCA_016867955.1 Betaproteobacteria bacterium | reverse complement strand
ATCGCCTACAACACCGACAAGCTCAAACCCGCCGACGCACCCAGGGACTGGGGTGATCTGCTCAATCCCAGATTCAAGGGCCAGATGATCATTCCGGACACGCGCGTGACCGATGCCTATTCAGGCTTCTGGTCGATGATCCTGGACCGTTATGGCCAAACCTATTTCACCCAGCTGCGTGCGCAGAGTTTCCGGCAGATCGGCAGCGGGATTCCGGCCATGCAGGGAGTGGCCGCTGGCGAAGCCATGCTGACATTCCCGGCGATCTCGGCGACTGCCCAGGAACCCAGGAGCAAGGGCGCGCCACTGGCGACCGTCACGCCCGACCGCACGACTGGCAGCGAATCGCACATCATGCTGACGGCGCGCGCGCGTTCCAAGCATCCGAATGCCGGGCGCCTGTTCGCAAACTGGGTGTTGACGCGCGAGGGCAACCTTGCGTTCAACAAGGACTCAGGATCCGTGTCCGTGTTCGATACCTCCGGTCTGCCGAAGCAGTATGAGTCGCCAAAGGGGGGGACGCCGGAATGGCGCTCGCAGCTGCCGAAACTGCTCGGATTTCAGTAGTTCTGGTCGGGCATGCTGCCGATCGGTACGGCGAAATTCTTGCGCCTGACTTAACCATCGGCCAGGGAGGTGACTACAACAGTCCCCGCTCCGCAAACGAGAAAACGCTGCCTGTCGTGACGATGAAGTGATCCAAAACCCGTACATCGACCAGGGCCAGCGCCTGACGCAGTGACTGCGTCAGCGCTTCGTCGGCGCGGCTCGGTTCGGCGACCCCGGATGGATGATTGTGGGCAAAGATGACGGCCGCCGCGTTGCGATGAAGCGCGCGCTTCACAACTTCCTGGGGGTAGACGCTGGTCTGCGTCAGCGTTCCCCTGAACAGTTCCTCGCAGTTGATGACGCGATGCTGCGCATCCAGCGGCATTGCAACAAACACCTCGTGTTCCCGGCCTGCAATGGACAGCCGAAGGTAGTCCCTGACGGCGCGCGGTGAGGACAGCGCATTGCCACTGGTCAGTTCCTCTGACAGCGCGCGGCGCGCCAGTTCCATGGTGGCAAGCAATTCGGCGGCCTTGGCGTCGCCCATGCCCGGGGCCTCGCGTAGCCGCGCCGGCTCCGCTGCGAGGAGGTCCGAGAGTGACCGGAACGATCCGAGCAAGTGTCGTGCGATTTCCAGCGCACTTCGGTCGCACACTCCGGTACGGAGGAAAATGGCCAAAAGTTCGGCGTCGCTAAGGCGTGCCGCACCGAGGGCCAGCAGCCTTTCGCGCGGACGTTCAGCTGCAGGCCAGTCGGAGATGGCCATCATGTACCCGGAGGAGTTCCATGCACGCAGTAACGCCCGCGCCAGCATGTCGATGACATGGCGCGCCTGGCTGCGACGCTGCGAGCGCCACGGACGCCTCTGAAGCGGGCAAATTTGCGTAGAATTGCGTGATCGCCAAACCGGATCGCACACCAAGACATGAAGAAGACGCAAACAATGGCAGGCCGCAAGCGCATCCTGCTGGGGGTCAGCGGCGGCGTGGCTGCGTACAAGGCGGCCGAGCTGGTCCGGTTGCTGGTGAAGGCCGGAATCGACGTTCGTGTTGTCATGACCGAAGCCGCCACACGGTTCGTCGGGCCTGCGACATTCCAGGCATTGTCCGGGCAACCTGTCTACACGGATCTCTGGGATGCGCGCATACCGGATAGCATGGCTCACATCGAGTTGTCGCGTGATCGCGACCTGGTCGTGGTTGCGCCGGCCAGTGCGAATTTCATGGCCAGACTTGCCAATGGCCTGGCAGATGATCTGTTGTCGACCCTCTGTCTCGCGCGCCGCTGCCCACTGTTGCTCGCGCCCGCAATGAATGTGGAGATGTGGGAGAACGCGGCAACCCAGGACAATGTCCGGCGCCTCGCGTCACAGGATGTCGGCCTGCTCGGTCCGGCGGCGGGCGACCAGGCCTGCGGTGAAACGGGCCGCGGTCGCATGCTCGAGCCGGCGCAGATTTTCGCGGCCGTATCGCTGCGCCTTGGCCCCAAGCCGTTGGCGGGAAAGAAGGTGCTGGTGACCGCTGGGCCGACGTACGAGCCAATCGACACGGTGCGCGGTCTCACCAACCTCAGTTCAGGAAAAATGGGGTACGCAGTGGCTCAGGCGGCTGCTGAGGCGGGCGCGGACGTGACGCTGGTCAGCGGCGCGACAGCACTGGAGGCTCCAGCCGGGGTGACGCGAGTCGATGTGCGTACCGCGCGCGAAATGCGCGAGGCAGTGCTGCCACTGGCGCGCAACTCGGACATTTTCATCGCCGTGGCAGCCGTCGCAGACTACCGGCCGGCGGAAACGCACGCACACAAGCTCAAGCGCGGCGCTGGAAGCATGACGATGGAGCTGGTGCCAAACCCGGACATTCTCGGGGAAGTCGCCGCGCTGAAGAACGGCCCTTTCTGCGTCGGATTTGCGGCGGAAACCGAGAACCTGCAGGCGTATGCGCAGGAGAAGCGCAGGAAGAAGAATATCCCCCTGCTGGCGGCAAACCTTGCGCAGCACGCGTTCGGGCAGGAATCCAACTCACTCATCCTGTTTGACGCCAAGGGCGAACACGAACTGCCGTTAGCGCCTAAGCTCGTGGTGGCGCGACAGCTTCTGGACCATATTGCCGCAATGTTGCCTAAACGCGCCCGCTAGGCGCGCCATGCGGAAGCCAGCCAGTACCTGCGCCCGCCGCGGAAGTCTCCCACGCCGCGTTTTCGTAAGGAGTGGTGTACAGACGGTGTCCGCCAGGTTGGCTGGGCCGCGCTCTCGCCATGCAGGCATTTCAAGGTACATGTTCCGATGAGGCAGCTTGATGTCAGAATTCTCGACCGGCGGTTGGAAGGGCAGTTGCCCGCGCACGCGACCCCAGGCTCTGCAGGGCTGGACCTGCGGGCGTGCATAGACAAGCCCATGGTCATTCAGCCCGGGGACACCGCGCTGATATCCAGCGGCATGGCTCTCCATCTGGCGGATTCCGGGTTGGCGGCGATGGTGCTGCCGCGCTCCGGGCTGGGGCATAAGAGCGGCATCGTGCTGGGCAACCTGGTCGGACTGATCGATTCCGACTACCAGGGGCCGCTCATGGTATCGATGTGGAATCGAGGCAAGCAGGCGTTCACGATCCAGCCCATGGATCGCATCGCGCAGCTTGTGGTGGTCCCGGTGGTCCAGGTACGGTTGAACGTGGTGGAGGAATTCACCGTGAGCGAGCGTGGCAGCGGTGGATTCGGCAGTACGGGGCAGGGCTGACCAACGCCCGCCCCTCTGTACCGTACGGTGCACCCTCGGAGGTCGCGCAGGTCCCTTGCCTCGAATCCCGGGACCTTGCAGCGGCCCTAGCCCAACATGTCGCTCCAGATGTTCTGCGCCCAGGCTGAGGCATAGGAGCCTTCCAGTTCATTGCGCTGGGCGGACACTCCGCCCGAGCCAGCGACCGCAACCAGGGTCTTCTGTGCAGCGTCGTAGCGATGCACCGATGCCACGTGGACGACTTCCTTGTCCGAAACGAAGCTGTAGCAGGTATTGGCCACCATCGGGGCCATGCTTGGCTGGCGGCCGTTCATCAACTCGATGATTGCAGCAGCGGCAAGCTTGCCGTGCTGGTTGGCCATGTGACCCGACTTGGGCATGGCAGGTGCGGATAGCGTGGAATCTCCGAGCACGTGAATTCCCTTCTGCGCCGCCGATTCCATGGTTAACCAGTCGACGCCACACCAGCGGTCGTTGGCTGTGATCAGCCCGGAGGTGCGCGCGATGTCACCGGCGCGCATGGGCGGCAGCACGTTCAGCACATTACCCTTGAGGGTGTCGAAGTCGGTACGTACGGTGCTGTCCCTGGCATTGACCGCCTTCACCTCGGTGCCGCCACGGTAGTCGACGATGCCGCCATAAAGGTCTTTCCAGGCCGCCTTGAACAGTGGCCCCTTCGAAGTGACGTCCTCATTCGCGTCGAGGATGATGACTTTCGAACGAGGCTTGGCGTTCTTGAAATAGAATGCCACCTGGCAAGCGCGCTCGTACGGCCCGGGGGGGCAACGGTAGGGTGCCCGGGGAATCGACAGCAGGTACACCCCCCCATCGGGCATGGCCTCCAGTTGCCGGCGCAAGGCCGCTGTATCCGGCCCCGCCCTCCACGCGTGCAATACTGTTTTTTGGGCCTCCGCATTCAGGCCTTCAACCTGGTCGAACATGAAGTCCACGCCCGGGGACACGATCAGGCGGTCATAACTCATATCGGCGAATTTGGTCCGGAACTTCACCAGTTTCTTGGCTGGATCGATTGCACTGACTTCGTCGTGCAGGACCTGCACGCCAAGTTCACGCAGTCCCTGGTATCCGCGGGTGATGTCCGCAAGAGTGCGGCTTCCTCCAAGCACGAGATTTGAGATTGGGCAGGAAACAAACTGCGTGTTCCTTTCGATCAGGAATACCTCGATGGTTCCACCGGACCACATGCGCAGGTACTTGGCTGCGGTGGCGCCACCGAATCCGCCGCCGATGACCATCACCCTTCCAATGGGCCGCGCGGGTGCCGCGGCGCATCCGGAAAGCGTTAGGCCGCCAAGACCGGCGCTGAACACGCCGCCGACGGAAGCCTTGAGGAAGCTGCGGCGGAAGTTGTTTGTCATGTCTCTTGCTCCTACCTGGCTTTCTGTGCGGATAGATACGCCGCGATCAGGTCAATCTGCTCGTCGCTGTAGCCCTTGGACAACTGGTGCATGATGGTCGCCGGTCGCTTGCCTTCGCGGAATTCCTTCATCGCCCTCGCAAGGGAGTCCCTGGATTGTCCAGCCAGCGCCGGCATCCCGCCAACGCTTACCCCATTCGTTCCGTGGCAGTTGGCGCAATTGGCCGCCAGGTTTCTGCCGAGATTGGGGTCAACCGCCTGGGACCATGCCGGCATGGAGCATGTCAGGGACAGCCAAAGGCCCGTCAGGCCCAGTTTTCTCAATTTCATCGAACTTCTCCTTCACAATCCTGAAGACAAGACTTCACTTGACTGCAGGTAGTTTCCTTCCCTCGGGCGGTGCATGTCAAGTGCGGAATCTGTACATGCAAAGGACGTGAGTTGCTGAAACGACGATGCCGCGACAGCGTCCTCCCAGACGCGGTCGCGGCATCGTCAAGACGGTTGTTCAGGTTTCCGGTGCGGCTTCCGCGACCTTCTCTTTTTCGAACCGCAGTGACACCTTGCCGGAGCCATCGATATCGACCGTGACCACGCCGCCGTTGGACAGCTTTCCAAAGAGCAACTCATCTGCCAGCGCCCGGCGGATCGTGTCCTGGATCAAGCGGGACATAGGACGCGCGCCCATCTGCGGATCGAAGCCGTGCTTTGCCAGATGATCGCGCAACGCGTCGGTGAACAATGCTTCGACCTTCTTCTCCTGCAGCTGCGCCTCCAGTTGCATCAGGAACTTGTCGACGACTCTGAGGATGATGTCGTGGTCCAGTTGCTTGAACGAGATCGTTGCGTCGAGGCGGTTGCGGAATTCGGGTGAGAACATGCGCCTGATCTCGCCCATTTCGTCGCCGGGCTCCTTGCGCGCGGTAAACCCCATGACCGCCTTGTTCAGCGCCTCCGCGCCGGCGTTGGTTGTCATGACGATGATGACATTCCGGAAGTCCGCTTTCCTGCCATTGTTGTCTGTCAGCGTGCCGTGATCCATTACCTGGAGCAGGATGCTGAAGATATCCGGGTGCGCCTTTTCGATCTCGTCGAGCAGCAGAACCGAGTGGGGCTTCTTCGAAATGGCCTCCGTGAGTTGTCCGCCCTGGTCAAAGCCGACGTATCCCGGGGGAGCTCCGATCAGCCGCGATACTGCATGCCGTTCCATGTACTCGGACATGTCGAACCTGATCAGTTCAATGCCCATGCAGTACGTGAGTTGCCGTGCGACTTCGGTCTTGCCGACCCCGGTCGGTCCTGAAAACAGGAAGGAGCCGATTGGCTTCTGGGGGTTACCGAGTCCGGAACGAGCGGTCCGGATTGCCGCCACCAGGGCCTCAATCGCCTTGTCCTGCCCGAAGACAACTGCCTTGAGATCGCGATCCAGGTTCTTCAAAGCGTTGCGGTCATCCTGGGAGACGGTTGCCGGGGGGATGCGTGCAATCTTGGCAATGATCTCCTCGATCTCGACCTTTCCAATGAGTTTCTTCTGGCGGGATTTCGGCAATATCTTCTGTGCGGCACCCGCCTCGTCGATCACGTCGATCGCCTTGTCGGGCAGGTGGCGGTCATTGATGTACCGTGCCGACAACTCGGCGGCGCTGGTCAGCGCATGCGCGCTGTACTTAACGCCATGGTGCGACTCGAAGCGGGATTTCAGCCCGCGGAGGATCTGTACCGTTTCCTCGATCGAAGGCTCGGGAACATCGATCTTCTGGAAGCGCCTGGAGAGCGCGTGGTCCTTCTCGAACACCCCCCGGTATTCATTGTAGGTCGTCGCACCAATGCACTTGACCGCACCGGAGGAGAGGGCGGGCTTGAGAAGATTGGACGCATCCAGCGTCCCGCCGGATGCGGCGCCAGCGCCGATCAGGGTATGGATCTCGTCAATGAAAAGGATTGCGTTCGGATTGTCTACCAGTTGTTTCAGCACCGCCTTGAGGCGCTGCTCGAAGTCGCCACGGTACTTGGTTCCGGCCAGCAGAGCCCCCATGTCGAGGGCAAAGACCTGTGAATTGGCAAGTATCTCGGGAACCTGCCCATCCACGATGCGACGAGCCAGTCCTTCCGCGATGGCGGTCTTCCCCACGCCGGCCTCACCGACGAGCAAGGGGTTGTTCTTGCGACGCCGGCAGAGTGTCTGGATCACGCGCTCCAGTTCGCGGTCGCGCCCGATCAGGGGATCGATCTTTCCGACCAGGGCTTCCTTGTTGAGGTTCTGCGTATAGGTCTCAAGCGCCCCCCCGGATTGCTGCTCATCCCCCCCGGCCTCCGACTCCTGCTCGGGTTTGGCATCCTTCAAAGCGCCCGACTTGGTAACCCCATGCGAAATGAAATTGACCACGTCCAGGCGAGTCACTCCCTGCTGGTGCAGGAAATATACGGCGTGCGAGTCCTTTTCCCCGAATATGGCCACCAGAACATTCGCGCCGGTCACTTCCTTCTTACCGGAAGACTGCACGTGAAGAATCGCACGCTGAATGACACGCTGGAATCCCAGTGTGGGCTGGGTGTCGATTTCCTCGGTGCCCGCTACCGTGGGCGTATGGGCTGTAATGAAGTCCGCCAGGGCCTTGCGCAACTCATCGACATTAGCCGAGCACGCGCGCAGGACCTCTGCCGCCGTGGGATTGTCGAGCAGCGCAAGCAGCAGGTGCTCGACCGTGATGAATTCGTGCCGTTTCTGCCTGGCCTCTACAAAAGCCATGTGCAGACTGACTTCCAGTTCCTGTGCGATCACGTTTCC
>VGIE01000104.1 GCA_016867955.1 Betaproteobacteria bacterium | reverse complement strand
GCCTGAAATCATCGTGAAGCTTCCGGAAGGCCGCGAACTGCGCATCCGGAATGTCAAAAAATACTCCGGGGAGGAGTTGGACGGCATCTTTTCCCGCACCTTGGGCAAGGCGAAGGTTGACCTCGACTCGTTCACCAAAAGCGAACGCACCACCATTATGGAGGGCCAGGTGGAACCCGGCATGAGCAAGGCTGCGGTGCTCCGAGCCTTGGGTTACCCACCCAAACACCAGACTCCGAGCCTGAGCGGCAACGAGTGGACCTACTGGCGCAATCGTGTGACCAGGTTCGTGGTCCGGTTCGCTGACGACAAAGTGGTTTCCACCCGATGAGGGCGCTGTTTCCCTCGCCGCGATGACGGGCGACCCGCTGGGTTGCCCAAGCTGAAGGTTTCATTGCCACTCAGAGTTGTTCATGTCCCCCCTCCAGCCCACAGCAGAACCTCCCCAAAAGCCACGCCGACCGTTTGGCAGCCGGCTGCTCGGCCTCTTGGTCGTCGCCTTCGTGGTCGGCCTGATTTTGGAAAGCTCCGCCGCGCGCCTCTACGAATCGGAAGAACCCGCCGGCTTTGGCCGGGGACTGCTGCACGGGGCGATTATGCCTCTGGCCATGCCCAACTTGATGGCGGGCCGGGACATGACGATTTATTCGCCGGTGAACACCGGTCGCACTTACAAGCTGGGCTACACGCTGGGCGTCAATGGCTGCGGCTTGTTGTTCTTCGGCTTCTTCTTCTGGCGGGTGAAACGCTTGCGACAGGAGTGGCGGGGGGCCTGAGCTGTTGCACGAATCCACCCCCACAACCGCCTTGCGTCCGGGAAACTGGCGGCGCTACCAAACAGCCGATGCTTTACGAACGCTGGTGGGAAATCGCTCGAGCCCGGCGCGATGAACTCGCGCTGCGCGACCTGGCCGCCAAACGCGACTGGACCTTCGCGCAACTCGCCGCCGCCGGCGAACGCCCGTCATCACACCCTGGGCCGATCGTTTTTCCCCAAGGGATTTCGGGCGAATTCATTTTAACGGTTCTGCGCGCCTGGCGGTGCGGGCAGATGATCTGCCCTTTGGAAGTGGGCCAGCCGCCGCCGGTCTTCGCCCAACTGCCGACTGGTTGCGTTCATCTCAAGCTGACCAGCGCCAGCACGGGCGCGGCGCGCGCGGTGGCCTTCCACGCCGGGCAACTCGTCGCGGACGCCAGCAACATCGTGGCCGCGATGGGCCTGCGGCCCGACTGGCCGAATCTCGGGGTCATCTCGCTGGCGCACTCCTACGGCTTTTCAAACCTCGTGCTCCCGCTGTTGTTGCATGGCATCCCCCTCACGCTGGCGGACTCGCCGTTGCCGGAGTCGGTGCGGCGGGCGGCGCAGCACGAGCCGGCCATCACGCTTGCCGCAGTGCCGGCGCTGTGGCGAGCGTGGCACGCAGCGGCTGCGATTCCACCGAATGTAAAACTGGGCATCTCGGCCGGCGCTCCGCTGGCGTTGGCGTTGGAGCAAACCATCTTCACCGAGCTCGGCCTGAAGATTCACAATTTTTACGGGGCCAGCGAATGCGGCGGCATTGCCTATGACCGTTCAACCACTCCCAGAACGGATGCGACGTGTGTTGGTTCGGCGATGCCGCAAGCCGACCTCTCAGTCGGCGAGTCCGGCTGCCTCGAAGTGCGCGGCCAGACGGTGGGGCAAACCTATTGGCCCACACCTGAGGCGGCGTTGGCGGGAGGCCGTTTCCAAACGAGCGATCTCGCCGAGTTGCGCGGAGGGCTCGTTTTCCTGCGCGGCCGGGCGGGGGACCAGATCAACATCGCCGGGCGGAAAATATCCCCCGAAGTCATCGAACACGCGCTGCTGAGCCACCCAGCCGTCCACGAGTGTCTGGTCTTTGGCACCCCGAGCACCGACCCGGCACGCGCCGAAACCATCGTGGCTGTCGTGGCCTCCAACGTGCCTTTGACCGACGCGGCGTTGCGGGATTTCCTGACGGCCCGTTTGGCTGCGTGGCAAATCCCGCGGGAGTGGGTGTGGGTGAAGTCCTTGCCCGTGAATCAACGCGGCAAATTGTCGCGGGCTGAATGGCGGAGGAAATTCCTGGACGAAACCCGCTGAGCCACGCGCGGCCAGGCGGCACCCGGCGTCACCTGCTGCCGCCCAGCACCAGGTCTGCCTGGAGCACCAACTGCTCCCCAACGTGAGCGGTGGCCTGCGCCTGGAGCAAGTTGCCCATGCGCCCGGTCACCCGGGCTTCCAGCCGGATCACTTCACCGGGCCGTGCGCTGCCAAAGATTTTCACCGCGCGCAGCGCCGTCAGTTTCAGGCCGGCCAGGGGCGGGACTTGAGGGTCGCTTTGCGCGATGATGCCAGCGAGTTGCGCCGCCGCCTCGACAAGCAACACCCCGGGCATCAGCGGTTCACCGGGGAAATGGCCGCGCAGAAACGGCTCATCGCCGCGCACGGTGTATTCGCCCGCACCGCGCACGCCCGGCTCCAGCGCGAGCAGACGATTCACAAACCGGAACTCCGGCCCGTGCGGGAGCGAACGCAGCGCCTCGGCCAGGGGATCGCTCACTTCGTGCCTCCGCGCATCGGCTCGGTCACCTTGAAATCCTCCGGCACGGCAGGCTGGAAGAGCGCGTCGGCCAGCGGGGCATTGAGCACGGCATTCGTAAATTCATTCCGCATCGTGGAGCCGTCGGCGAATTGCAACTCGGTGGCGCGCGGCTGGGAATCCTTCACCCTGAACTCGATCTTCAGCTCCGGCATCATCTTGCGGGCGGTGGGGGACTTGGGCTGCAGCCTGAGTTCGCCCACGCCGCCGGCCTCTTTGACCGCGAGCACCTTGAAGCGCGCCTCCAACTCGGCCTGCGTGCGGGGAAAGCCCGCTTCGATCAGCGTGAGCAGATCCCGCAGCGGGCCGGTGGCGCCGGGGTCCAGTGGGTAACGTTCGGCGCGCTTGAGCCGGGGGTAGAGCACCAGCATCTGGCCCGGCTGCCGCACGGCGATGGTTTGCGCCGGCTCGCCGAGTTCCCAGCGGAACAGGTTGGGCGCGGCAAACCAGAGACGGCCGCGCGCCACGAGGGGTTGCGTCAGCGTCTTGAGGGTGCGCGTCTGGGTGACGTCCGCCGACCAGGTCTGGAGGTTGGTCTGCGCCGCGAGCCAGTGGGTGAGCAACGGCGGGCTGTCCGCCGCGCGGGCGGTGCTGAAGGCCAGCGCAGAGAATACCAGCAGGCCCAGCAGTGGGGTCGCGGCGGCGAGACGCAGTGAACGGTGGTCCTTCACTTCTGCGCGGTTGCCGGGGGCGTCCAGAGGGGGACGAAGTGATACCATTGGTCAGGATGCTGGCGAATGGCCGGCTCGAATGCACGCAGGATTTGCCCCGTCAGCGCGCGCCTCGCCTCGCGATCCCCCAGCGCCCGGCGGTCGTAGGAGATCGGCGGCAGGATGTGCGCGGCGTAGCCCTCGCTGGTGCGGGGCAGGTAAACCGGCAGCAGCGCGCAACCCGAGGCGCGCGCCAACTCCGCCGCCGCCATCGAGCCGGCGAGCGGCCGACCGAACAACTCGACGGTGACTGCGCTGGCGGCGGGCGGGCGATCCACGAGCAGCGCCACCTTCGCGCCGTCCCCGAGCCGCTTGATGATTTCCACAAACGCGAACGGGTTGCTGCCAATGACGAAGGTCTCGATGCCCCAGCGCGCGCGTGCGGCCTGCCGCATTTCGGTGAGGCCAGCGCCGGGCTCGGCGAGCGTGATGACGAGCATCTTGATGCCGTATTTGGCCAGCAGCGGCGCGCCAAATTCCCAGTTCCCCAGGTGCGGCGTGAGCAGCAGCACGCCGCGCCCGGCGCTTTCCGCCGCCTGATAATTTTCCCAGCCGCGCAACTCGCCGAAGAGACCGTCGAGGGAGCCGCCGCTCTCGTAGCGCCACAAGTCCACAAGCTTGCGTGCGAATTGATCGCCCAGTCGGGCGGCGGTTTGCTCCGCGCGGGCACGGTCACCCTCCACGACCGGCAACAGATTCTGCACCACCACTTCCCGCCGCCGCCGGGCGGCCAGCCAATAGGCTCGCGATCCCGCGAGGCAGGCCGCCTGCACGATCCGCGGCGGCAGGACACGCGTCAGCGCCAGCGCCGCCCGCCAGCCCAGCGGGCCATAGAGCTTCGAGGGGGCACCCGCGGCGGAACTCCCGGCCGCCCGCGTGGAATCGCCGACGCAGAGCCGCCACCAGATGGGCAGCAGCCAGACGGAGATCCCCATGTTGAGGCCGATGCCGACGGCGCAGACCGCGCCGAGGCTGGCGATGCCGGTGTTCGTGGACCAGGCGAGGGAGCCGAGTCCGGCCATCGTCGTGCCGCCGCAGAGCAGCAGCGCCCGCCCCACAGAGCGGTGGGCCGCCGCGAGATTGCCGTGATGGCGGCGCAGGGCCAGTTGCATGAAGATGCTGTAGTCCACGCCCGAGCCGAGTATCAAGGGCAGCGCCATCAGGTTAAGCAGGTTCCAGGACCAACCCACCGCGCGCATCACCGCCAGCAGCGCCAAACCGCTCACCGCCAGCACGACGAGGCTCAGGAGAATTTCCACCGGCCGGCGGAACGCGAACCAGAGCGAGAGCAGCACCAGTCCCACCGTTGGCAGCACGACGAGCGGGAGATTCTTCTGCACGCGCTGAAAGACGGACGTGCCGAGCAGTTCCCAGCCGGCCAGGATGAAACCCGCGCGCTCGAGATCGCCCGCCCAGCGCGCGAGCGACTCGGGTGACGAAGGCGCGTCGGCGGCGAGTGTGACGAGCCCGACCACCATGAACTCACCGTTCCGCTGCGCGGTGATCTTTTCGAGCACCCAGCGGCTGGTCTCGTTGGTGGGCCAGAACACGTTGGGGGTGGCCAGCGCGGCCTGCCACGTATCGAGGATGCGGTTCGCCAGCACGCCGGCGTTCGTGCTGAAGCCCGCCGCTGCCGCCGCCGCGTGGAGCGCACCGCGCCCGCTCACCAACTGCGCGGCGGTAAGCCGGTTGGCCGCCTGATGCTCCGGGTGTGGCCAGAGCGGCGTCGGCAACATGAAGCTGGCCAGGAAGCGGTTGGAGACCGCGCGTTCCAGCAGCGGAGTCGCGCGGGCCAACCGCTGGGCGATGGTCTCCTCGTCACGCGCCGTGGTCAGCAGCCAGAGCGGCTCGCGCCCGCGTGTGAAGTGCGTCTGGATTTCCGCCAGTGCGCCGTAGGCGGCGCTGTTCCGGGGGCGCAAGGCTTGCGGACTTTGATCCAACTGCGGCAACCCCCGCACCAGCAGCAGGATCGACAATAGCAGGAGCACTCCGGTGCCCGTATACACCAGCACCGACTGGCGAACGGGCACGGGCGGCGCCGGGCCAACGACCGGCGTGTGCCCGCCGGCCACATAAGTCCCGGCGGCGACTTGGTCACGCCGCCGTTGTTCCCGGTCGCGGAACAGCGGCGGGAGAAAGACGAACAGCATGACCAGCGCAGTGAGGGCCACGCCGAGCGCGACCAGCGAGCCGAGCTGGGCCAGCCCCGGCATCCCGCCGAGGTTGAGCACCAAGAACGCACTGATGGTCGTGACCGCCGCCCACAAGATGCTCGGCCCGACGGCCCGACGGATCTCCGGGAGGGTGGCCTCGGGCGAAGCGAGCGCTTCCTGGTAATGCATCACGCCGTAATCCACTGCCAATCCGAGGAGAATGCCGGCGAACCCCAGGCTCACGACGTTGATCGCGCCGAAGATCAATCCGCCCAGGGCGAGCGTCGCGCCCAGGATCAGGCCCAGCAACGTGAGCAGCCAGAGCATCGGCGCGAGCCGCCGATGCGCGAGCCAGAAGAGCACCGCGATGATCAGCGACGTCACGCCAACCGAGCCGGTCATGTCCCGCTCCATGCCGCTGGAGATTTCCGCCTCGAAGGCCGCCCCGCCGGTGAACTTGACGACCACGCCAGCGGGCTGGCTGAGCTGCCAGCGCGCCACACGCTCCTGCACTGCCGCCAGCCAGGCGACGCATTCCCGGTAGTTGGCGATGGTTCCGCTGGCCCGCACGAAGACGAGGCGGAAGCGGCCGTCGGTGGATGCGAAAAGTTCCTGCCCCTGGCCCGGCGTGGCAAAGGTGCCGCTGACACCCTCGGGCAGCTTGAGAAACCCAAAGGGATCGTAGCCAAACGCGCCGAGTTCCGTGGGCGAGAGCGAGGTCGTTAACTGTTCGCGCACGGCCGCCAGCGTCGCGGGCAGCCGCTCGGGCGCGAGGCGGGCGGCCAGTTGCTGCAAGTGCTCCGGCGGTTGATTCAGCCAGAGCGTGGCGACCAGTTCTGCGGCCTGCGCGGGCTGTTCGAGCCAGGGCGGCTGCCAAGTGGCGGCCGCGGTCAGGTTGGTGGCCGCGCGCAAAGTTTCCGCCAGCGACCGGGCCGCTTGCTCCGCCGTTTCGGCTTCCGGCGCGCGCACGGTGAGGATCAACTCGCGCGCGTTGGCGAAGTGCTGCTGGTAGAGCTTCACTCCCTCCACCGCCGGCACCCCCGCAGGCAGCAGGTTGAGCACGTCCACATCCAGCCGCAGCCGGGCCAGGCCGAGGAGCACGGGGAGCAGCAGCAACCAAAGCCAGTGGCGGGACCACTTCATGGCGTCAGGTAGCCCGCCAATGTTTCACCGGTACTGCGGTTTTCCAACCGCCACGACTGCTGATCAGGCCGTTCCCAAAGCCAGTCGGAGGACGGAGTCGTGCCCGCGAGAAAGCGCGCCAGGTGCAGCCAGATCACCCGCGCGGGTGGCGCTCCCGGGCCGCTGAACTCGTTGTTCGGGGGAAACCGCACCGCCCATCTTTCCGCCGTGCTCTGCGCCGTGACGAGTGTGACCGGTGGCTTGACGAACTGCACCACGGCGCTGCCATCGGCGTGTGTGGCCACGATCAATTCGCCGGAAAGTTCGGCTGCGCCGGCCCGCTGCCACACTGCCTGACCCTGCCGCACCTGCCAGCCGGGCGCGGAAAAATCAACCTTTGGCAGCGGCTGGCCAGTGCGGCACGCGGAGGCAAGCACGGCCAAGCCCAGCAAGAGCAGCAGGCCCCAGCGGCCCCGGCCTCCGCGCGGAGAGCCCGCATCTCGCGCTGGTTCCCTCTCCATGAACCCGTGTCGGCGATTTGTAGTCGCCGTCTGTGGGCAACAGCAGTTCGAGTGTGTTTCGACCCAGCTACCCGCAACACGGCGACTGCAAGTCGCCGGCACCGGTTCATGGTCCCAAGGCGCGGCCGTTGGCGGGCCGTTGGGTCTCTCCCTTCCTCGGAGGAGAGCAGAGACTCCACGATCCAAGACTGCCGCGATTTCAACCGCTGAACCAGAGCATGGAGCCCTAAGATTCAGGGAAGACAAAGATTCCGAGGCTGAAGCTTCGTCTGCCTCCAAGCTCTGGGTTCCCATCTGTGTCTTTCCTGAATCTTTGGGTGCTTTCACCGGGCGGTTCATGGAGAGGGTTCGAGTGAGGGGTTAAGCCTGAATTCCGAAGTCAGAAA
>VGIE01000103.1 GCA_016867955.1 Betaproteobacteria bacterium | reverse complement strand
CGCCGGCGAAGCTTTCGACAAGACGGCCAAGCTGCTCGGGCTCGGCTATCCCGGGGGCCCGCAACTGGCGAAGTTGGCCGAACATGGCGCGCCTTCCGGCAAGAATGCCTTCGTATTTCCAAGGCCTATGCTGTCCCAACTGGAAAAGACCGGCGATCTCGATTTCAGCTTCAGCGGCCTGAAGACCGCTGTAGTGCTAGCCTGCAGGCAGCGCGAGTCGCTCGGACAGCTCGACGATAAGGCGCGGGCAGATATCGCTGCGGAATTCCAGCGCGCCGTTGTCGACGTGCTGGTCGCCAAGTCCATCGCCGCACTGGATGCAAACAGCCTGGACACGCTCGTGGTGGCGGGCGGCGTCGGCGCCAACCGGGCCTTGCGGGACGCACTGGGGAACGCGGCCAGCCTGAGCGACTTCCGCGTTTACTACCCAGAGATAGCGCTTTGCACCGATAACGGCGCCATGATCGCCTTTGCGGCTGCGCAGCGCCTGTCCGGCAAACGTTCCGGCAGAAAGCCGGGCGACGGCGCCTACACCTTCACCGTGCGTCCGCGCTGGGACCTCGCCCGGACGACTTAGGGCGCCTGAGGGAATTGCCGTTGGGCGCCCTGACTCAGAGGAGCGCGAGGGGAGTCCCCCCTCATTCGTGAATCGACCCCCTAGATGCGCCCTTCCTCTCCGCGCAACAGGCGTTGAATGTTGGCCCTGTGTCGCAGCACCAGCAATACTGAAATCACCGCCAAGGCGGCCGTGATCAGGCGCGGGCCGGAGAGCCACAGATCGTAGAGCGGCGCAAATGCTGCGGCGATGATTGCCGCAAGAGACGAGATACGTAATGAGAAGGCGATTACCATCCAGGTCGCGAGCGTACCGAGACCGAGCCAGGGATTGATCGCCAGCAGGACTCCCAAGGCGGTTGCCACGCCTTTGCCGCCGCGGAATCCGAAGTACAGCGGATACAGGTGACCGACGAATACCGCCAGTGCAACGCCCGCAATGCCCTCCGCATCAACCGCAAAGTCCGGTCCCAGATGCTGCGCGAGGAACACCGCCACCCAGCCCTTGGCGCCATCACCGAGCAGCGTCAGCGCGGCTGCGGCCTTGCGGCCTGAGCGAAGAACGTTGGTTGCGCCGGGGTTTCCCGAGCCATAGGTATGCGGGTCGGGCAGTCTGAACGCGCGGCTCACGATCACGGCGAACGACAGCGAACCGATCAGATATGCAAGCAGGATGAAAACTGACGTTAACATGGCAATTCACCTAGAATGGCCGCCATTGTAGCGGTAGCGCCATTTTCGGCATCGCATCAGACGGTATTGCCGGCAGGACGGTGACGCCGCCTCGGCGCGAATCCAAGTCGTGCATCCGGGCCACAGGCCTGCATTTCCGGCAGCCGCTCCCCGATTCATCACATCGAAACCATACCATGGACTTTATTTTCATTCGCGATCTCCGACTCGAAGCCTGGGTCGGCATCTACGGGCACGAGAAGCTCGCACCGCAGCTGATCGAGTTTGACCTCGAGATGGCCCTGCCAGGAGACGCGGTTTTTCGCACGCACAAGTTTGCCGACACCATCGACTATGCGTCCGTGGTCGCCCGTATCGGAGAGATCCTCAAGGCCGAGCGCTTCGGCCTGGTCGAAACGCTGGCAGCCAGGATCGCAGCGCTGCTGATTGATGAGTTCCGCTCACCCAAGGTGCGCGTGAGCGTCATCAAGCTCGGCGTGCTGCGCGAGGCAAAACGTGTCGGCGTCACCATCGAACGCTCCCGCGACTAAGGGCTTCTTTCGCCATCGAGGGGGGATGTATTGCCTCCGCATTGTCGGCACTCGAAGCAGGGCAGGCCCTCCCCGCAACAGCAGCGCGTCAGCCCTCGGGCACGGCCGCCATCCGGCTCGGCGCTCGCGGGCATCGTCAACCGCGCGGATGGTGCTTCTGATGCAGCGTCTTCAGGCGTTCCCGCGCCACATGGGTATAGATCTGCGTGGTCGAGATGTCCGCATGCCCCAGCAGCATCTGCACCACGCGCAGGTCGGCGCCATGGTTGAGCAGGTGTGTCGCGAAGGCATGACGCAGAGTATGCGGTGAAAGCGCGAAGCCCGGTATGGCCCGTGCCGCATGGCGCTTGATCAGCTGCCAGAACGCCTGCCGGGTCATCGGTCCGCCCTGCCCGGTCACGAACACGAAGTCGCTGGCCCGCCCGGCCAGCAGTTCCATGCGCGCGCCGCGGAGGTAGCGCTCCAGCCAGGCAACCGCCTCCTCGCCGAGTGGCACAAGTCGCTCCTTTGCGCCCTTGCCAAGCACCCGCACGACCCCCATGTCGAGGCTCAGTGCAGTGGCCTTCAGCGTCACCAGTTCAGTGACCCGCAGCCCGCAGGCGTACAGCATCTCCAGCATGGCGCGGTCGCGAAGGCCCAGAACCGTGTCCACGTCGGGAGCGGCAAGCAGCGCCTCTACGTCGGGCTCTGACAGGGTCTTCGGGAAGCGGGCCGGTTTTCGGGGGGCATCGAGGTTCAGCGTCGGATCGACGCGCACGCGCCCAAGGCGCAGGGCGTACTGGTAAAAACGCTTGAAGCTGGAATGGATCCGGGCCTGGGTGCTGGCGCGGATGCCGCGTTTGCCACCTCCGGTCACGGCACTGCTCGGCTCAGCCCGCGATCGGGTGGGCAGCTTGGACAAATCGCCCAGATAGGCCGATAGGTCGGCAACGGTCGCATGCTCAAGGGACTTGCCCCGCGCGGATTGCCACAGCGCGAACAAGCGAAGGTCGCGGCGATACGCCTCCAGCGTGTTCCTGGACAGACCATCCTCAAGCCACAGCGCATCGCAGAAGTCATCGATGAGCGCGGCGTCCGCGGGCGCCAGGCCACACTGGTCCGCGCTCCCGGCGGCTGAACCGACTGGCAGCGCGTCGCTCAATGGGTGAAGGCCGCTTCGTGCCGGAGCAGCCACCGCTTGATGCCGGTCAGGTATCCGCCGGTGTGATGCGCGAATCCGCCCAGGCCGGACGCCGCGACCACGCGATGGCACGGAATGGCAAGCGGGTAGGCATTCGCGCCGCAGGCCTGGCCGACCGCTCGGGGAACGGACTCCAGCAGCCGCGCAAGTTTGCCGTAAGTGCTGGTGCCTCCGCAGGGCACCGAGGCAATGGCGGCCCAGATCCGGCGCTGAAAGGCAGTGCCTGTGACTTTCAGTGGTCGATCGAAGCCGTGCCGCGGATCCGCGAAATACGTTCCGAGCTGGCGGCAGGCTTCGCGCGCAGGGGCATCGCGCGGCGCCATCGCGGGCGCACCATGATCGAGGAAGACCAGCCCCGTGTCGCTGTCGTGCTCCGTGCACACGCCCACGGCACCAAAAGGGGCCGTCTGCACGGCACTGAACACCATTGCAGCGCTGGCCTGAGACTCCGTTCGGAGAACCCGCGGTTTCATGATGCCGCACATTGTACGGAAGCGCCGCGATCCTGGCGCCTCGCTCCGACGCAGGCAGAGGATCGGCGACACGCGAAGCGCCCTGCGCTCGGGGCAGATTGCCTTCAAGACAGCCTAGAATACGCGCTTCCGGCTGCGGCTCGGCATGGGAGCGCAGCCGGAGTCCGCCCACATCCCCCCCAGGCCCGATGTCCGTTCCTGCACCCCATTCCGTTCGACACCCGACCGGCATCTCGCCCTCCAACCTGGCGCGGCAGCGATTCTCCGTTCTGCAGAACCCCTGACCAAGCGGAACCGCCGTGCGCCTGCTGCTCCCCTACAACACCCAGTCGCTGCCGGTGTCCTTTTACAGCGACTTTCACACCGGCATCGCCGAAGCGGCGCTGGAACTCGGCCACAAAACGCTGCGCCTCGACATTGCCGACGGCGCACAGGCGAGCGCGGCGGAGCGTGACGCGCTGTATCGCGCCCTGACTGCGCGGCGCTGCGACGCCGTCATCGACCTGTGCTGCTGGGGACTCGGCTTTTCACGAATCACTGTGTGGGATGGCAGCAAATCCGGCGAGCCCCTGTTCGACTCGCTCGACATGGCCTACATGGGACTGCTCCTCGACCAGCCATGGTTCCAGCCCTTGCCCGGCGTGAGCGCCTCCCGGCTCTATGCGGCCGTGCCGGACCGCAACCATGCCGAACAGATCGCACTCATCTACCCCGGGGTCCGGCTGCGCGGCACAGCGTTTGCCCCGCCGGCCGTGCACAGCGTCAACGATCGCTCACGGCCGTGGAACGAGCGCGACATCGATGTGCTCTTCGTCGGGCACCTGCAACGAGACGCGCTGGCCACCAGCGAACACCGACGCTGGCCTGACGGCTGCGCTGCCCTGTGCGAGGCCACCGTTGAAACTGCGCTGGCCGCGCCCGACGAACCCCTGCATGTCGCCCTGCTGTCGGCAGCCCGCAGTTCCGGGACAGCACTGGAAGGCGCGGCGGGCACCGCCACTGTACTTGAAGCGCTTCGGGCGGTGGAGCCGTATCTGCGCGCACGCCATCGTCTGGAGGCAGTCCGCGCGGCGGCCGGCTCGCGCGCCGGCATCCACGTGGTTGGGCTGGGCTGGGATGCGACGGAACTGCCGGGCAACGTGATCCGGCACGCGCCCACGGACTACGCGGGTTTCTTCGACATGGCCGGTCGTGCGCGCCTCTGCCTGGACGTCTCGAGCTACCCAGACGGCGCCAATGACCGCGTCTTCAGCTACAGCCTCAACCGCGCCGTCTGCCTGACGAATGCAGCCGGCTACCTGCGCGACGCCTACGCAGGAACCGGTGCCATGCAGTTCTGTTCACCGGCGCAACCAGCAGCTCTCGCGGCGAGCATCAGCGCGCTGCTCGCCGACACCCACGGCCTGCGCGACATGGGCGACGCTGGGCGCCGGTTCACACTGGACCACCAGAACTGGCGCGTTCGCCTGCAGGCCATGCTCGACTGCCTCGCGGCAAATCCCTGATAGATCCCGCCTAGCGGCAGCGCAGGTTTCCCGCGGCTGGATCGACCGGGCGTGCGCATTCCTGCACGCTGACGCGCGGCGGCCACATGCGCACTTGCTCCGCCGTAACGCCGGGCAGCGGCGTGCGCGTGCCATCCGGAGCCTGCAGGAAATGGCGCAGGCCTTCGGCCAGCAGAACCCCGACCACGATGCGCGTCGCGAGCGCCGAATCCGTCGACACCTGAACCCGGGTGGATGTCACGCTGCCCGGTCCGGTTGCCACACGGGCTGTGCCTGCGCGAATGTCCATGCTGGCGCACCCTGCCGCGCCCAGCGCAAGCATCACCGCCAGCACGCGGCCGCTGAGGGAGGATATGATCATTTTTGAATGTAACTTAGCTCTGGTATTACTTTGGTGAACTTAATATGATCAAGCAAAACAGGCATCAGGCAGTCGGCATGACGCCGGATCGGGATAGTGTACCCCCGCTATGCGTCGTCCCGGACATACGGATTGGTCTCGCGCTCCTCGCCAAAGGTTGACATCGGCCCGTGTCCGGGAACGAAAGCCACCTCGTCGCCAAGCGGCCAGAGCTGGCCGCGAATCGAACTCACCAGCGTCGCGTGATCGCCGCGCGGAAAGTCCGAACGCCCAATCGAGCCCTGGAACAGGACGTCGCCGACGATGGCCAGCTTGTGGCCGGCATGGAAGAAGATCACATGGCCTGGCGTATGGCCAGGACAATGCCGCACCTCGAGCTCCACCATGCCGAAGCGCACGCTGTTGCCACCCTCCAGCCAGCGATCGGGCTCGAAGGCCTCGCAGTGCGGAAAGCCATAGCGCGCGGCACTGTCCGGCAGCTGTTCGATCCAGAAGCGGTCCTCGACATGCGGCCCCTCGACGCGGATGCCGAGCCGCGCGCGCAGTTCGCTGGTGGCACCGCAGTGATCAAGGTGGCCGTGCGTCAGGAATATCTTCTCCAGGGTCGCGCCCTGCGACGCCGCGGCAGCCAGGATTTCGTCGATGTCCCCGCCCGGGTCCACAACCGCGGCACGCCTCGTTCGTTCGCAAAACAGCAGCGAGCAGTTCTGCCGGAACGGTGTCACGGGGATGATGGCGACTTTCATTGAACTTCGGGTGATGGGCAGGCGGCCCTCGAGGCGACCGCCAGCGCCGTGGTCGAGCGAATGAGCCGAATTATAGCGACCGCCCGCAGCGTTCCCGGGCAGGGCCGCAAACCCGTGCAATCGCGCCCTCCGCTGCGGACGCAGAACACCGCATGCCGCTCCAGGCCGGCACCGAGATGCTAGGATTCCCGCCCGGGTGCACTCGTCTATGCGATGCGATGCATCTTGCCCGCGAGGAGACATTGCATGAAGATCGGCGCCATTTTCCCCCACAACGAGATCACGGCGGATCCCGCCGCCGTGCGCGACTACGCCCAGGCGGCGGAAGACCTCGGCTTCAACCACATCCTGGCCTATGACCATGTACTGGGCGCCAGCGATGCCGCGTATGACCAGCAGCGCCTGCCCGGACCGTATCGCCAAGGCCACCTGTTCCACGAACCCTTCGTTCTGTTCGGCTATATCGCCGGGTTCACCAGCCGCATCGAACTCGCCACGGGCGTGATCATCCTGCCGCAGCGGCAGACCGCGCTGGTGGCAAAGCAGGCCGCGCAGGTCGATATCCTCTCGCGCGGGCGGTTGCGGCTTGGTGTTGGCACCGGGTGGAACTGGGTGGAGTACGAGGCGCTGGGCATGAACTTCCATGACCGGGGGGTGCGCCAGGCAGAGCAGATTCGCCTGCTGCGCGAGTTGTGGACCAGACCGCTGGTGAATTTCGAAGGCCGCTTCCACAAGGTGGCCGACGCCGGGCTGAACCCGTTACCGGTTCAGCGCCCGATACCGATCTGGCTTGGCGGCATGGCCGACGCGGTGCTCAAGCGCGTCGGGGAAATGGCCGACGGCTGGTATCCGCGGTTCCACACGCTCGATCCGCTCATGGTGTCGCACCGCCAGAAGCGCTCCGAGGCGCCCGCCGAACTGGTGGAGCGCATGCGCGAGCATGCGCGAAAGGCCGGCCGCGACCCGTCAAGGATCGGGGTGGAGGGCTTCGTCGCGCACGCGGGCCGAACGCCCGATGCATGGATGAAGGATGTCGAAGGCTATTACGCTGCCGGCGCGACCCATGTGTCGTTCAACACCATGTACTCCAACCTGAAGTCGCCGCAGGAACACATCGAGGCGATACGCCATTTCCGGGAGCTGTTCTGACGCGCCTGCCACGGTACCCGGACAAAGCCGGCGCAGAAAGACCTCGTCACCCTGGGTTGCCGCAGGCAGGTCTCTAACGCAGGTCTGCAACGAGCGAGAGCAGGGTCTCCGGCGCCACGCGCACCTGCGCAACGTAATGGGCATGGTCGCACCCAACGACCGCGTGCCTGCCTGCCTTGAGCGCGTCCCGCACGACGAGCGGAAACTCGAAGCGGAGGAAGTGCACCGCCGAGGTCTTGTCGGCCGTCTCGCGGTCGAGGTCCTCGTCGGCGATGGCGTACACGCGCGGTTGTTCTTCCACCTCGACATA
>VGIE01000102.1 GCA_016867955.1 Betaproteobacteria bacterium | reverse complement strand
CACGCAGATGCTGCGGAACTATCGTGTTATGGGCACCGGCGCTGCGCGGTCCACCGCAGGGCCGGTCTCGCTGATCGACGAGGTCGCATACGGCTGCTCCAACGGCCGCGTTTGGCGGGGTTGATTGAAGCCTTTACACTTGCCACGGGATGCCGGGCCGCCGGACATCGAATGAATTCCGGCTCCGGTCGAACGGCGTCCGGCAAAGGCGATGCAGATGACCTTGACGACCGCAGGTGAAACGAAGGCGGGTGCGGCGCGGTGAACGGCGCGGCGCACAGCGCGGCAAGCGGGACGCGAGCCTGATGGCGATCCGGCGCGCAAGGAAGGCTGCCGTGACTGCGGCGAGGGTGGCCTCGCGCAAGCCGTCTACATCGCGCGCGAGGCCGGCAAAGGCGGTTCAGCGGGCGGATGCATCCGTCGGCGCGCGCAAGACCCAGGTCCAGACTCAACTCGCGCGCCTGGGCATTCGGCGCAGCTTCGATCTCGTGCTGCACCTGCCGTTGCGTTACGAGGACGAGACGCGCATCACGACGATTGCCGAAGCCTCGGCCGGCGGTGGCAGTGCCGGATCGGGAAGCGGCGCGGTGCAGGTGGAAGGGCGCGTCATCGACACCGAGGTCATGTACCGGCCGCGCCGCCAGCTTGTGGTGCGCATCGAGGACGATACCGGCATGCTGCACCTTCGCTTCTTCAACTTCTATCCGAGCCAGGCCAGGGCGCTGGCCGAGGGCGTGACGGTGAGGGCCTTCGGCGAAGTAAAGGGCGGCTTCTTCGGTGGCGAGATGATCCATCCGCGCTTCCATATGCTGCGCGGCGCAGAATCCCTGCCGCAGTCGTTGACGCCGGTGTACCCGACCACGGCGGGCATGGGACAGGCCCTGTTGAGGAAGCTCATCGAGCGCGCGCTGGTAGCGCATCCGCTCGAGGACACGTTGCCGGAAAGGGTATACGCGCCGCTCGGCGTACCCGGGTTCGGCGCGGCAGTGGATGCCATCCACCATCCGCGCGCGCTGTCGGCGGCGGGCGCGCAACGCGAGGCGCGCCTGCTGCAGGACCGCTCGCACCCGGCATGGCGGCGCATCAAGTTCGACGAGCTGCTGGCGCAGCAGTTGTCCATGCGCATCCACTACCGGCAGCGGCGCGCGCGCACTGCGCCGTCGCTGGCCGATCGCGGCGCGCTGACCCGCAGGCTGCAGGCTGCGCTGCCGTTTCGGCTCACCGCGGCGCAGCAGCGTGCCTGGGCCGAGATTGCGCGTGACCTCGAGGCGACCCATCCGATGCACCGCCTGCTGCAGGGCGACGTTGGCAGCGGCAAGACCGTGGTGGCGGCGCTGGCGGCGCTGAGAGCGGTGGACAACGGCTTCCAGGCAGCGGTGATGGCGCCCACCGAGATCCTTGCCGAGCAGCATTACCGCAAGTTCCACGAGTGGCTTTCGCCGCTGGGCGCCAGCGTGGTCTGGCTGACGGGCAGCCAGACCAGGGTCGAGCGCCGCGCAGCGTTGGCGGCCATTGCATCAGGCGAAACGCTGGTGGCGGTGGGCACGCATGCCCTGTTCCAGGACACGGTGCAGTTCAAGGCGCTGGGCCTCGCGATCGTCGACGAGCAGCACCGCTTCGGCGTGGCTCAACGGCTGGCGCTGCGCAAGAAGGGGCGCAGGGCGGCGGCCGCGGGCGCCGAGGCGTCCGCGGCGAGCGGCGCCGAGCCGCACCAGCTGATGATGAGCGCCACGCCGATCCCGCGCACGCTGTCGATGAGCGTTTATGCGGACCTCGACGTGTCGGTGATCGATGAACTGCCGCCCGGCCGCACGCCGGTCGTGACCAAGCTCATCGCCGACGTGCGCCGCACCGAAGTGGTGGCGCGCATCCGCGATGCCTGCCGCGAGGGGCGGCAGGCCTACTGGGTGTGCCCGCTGATCGAGGAATCCGAGTCGCTGGACCTGCAGACGGCAATCGACACGCACGCCGCGCTTGCCGCCGATCTGCCCGGGCTGCGCGTGGGCCTCGCCCACGGCCGGCTCGGTTCCGCCGAAAAGGCGGAGATCATGGGCGGCTTCATGCGCGGGGAGATCGACGTGCTGGTCGCCACCACGGTGATCGAAGTGGGCGTGGACGTGCCCAATGCCTCGCTGATGGTGATCGAGCACGCCGAACGCTCTGGCCTGGCGCAGCTCCACCAGCTCCGCGGGCGCGTTGGGCGCGGCGCCGCCGAATCGACCTGTATCCTGCTCTACCAGGGACCGTTGTCGCAGTCAGCGCGGCAGCGGCTGAAAGTGATCTACCAGAGCAGCGACGGCTTTGCCATTGCCGAAGCCGACCTCGCGCTGCGCGGACCGGGTGAATATCTCGGCGCGCGGCAGAGCGGCGCGCCGCTGCTGCGCTTTGCCGACCTCCTGGAGGACAAGAGCCTGGTCGAGGCTGCGCACCAGGCGGCGGAACGACTTCTCGACACCGATCCCGACACGGTGCGCCGGCACCTGGAGCGCTGGCTGGGCGGGCGCGACGAGTTCGTGAAGGCCTGAACCGGCATGCCCCGGCAATCCCTCATCCGCTACGCCTGGCTCTCCATTGCTGCAGCGCTGGCCACCATCGTCCTTAAAGGCGTCGCCTGGTGGATCACGGGCTCGGTGGGGCTGCTGTCCGATGCGCTGGAATCCTTCGTCAACCTTGCCGGCGCCGGCATGGCACTGGCCATGCTGTCGCTGGCGGCGCGCCCGGCCGACGCGGGGCATCGTTTCGGGCACGGCAAGGCGGGGTACTTCTCGAGTGCCTTCGAGGGGCTGCTGATTATCATTGCGGCGGCGAGCATCGTCTATGCAGCCGTGCTGCGCCTGCTCGAACCGCAGCCGCTGGAAGCCGTGGCTGCCGGCCTGCTGGTGGCTGTCGTCGCTTCGGCGATCAACCTCGCCGTCGCGCGCAACCTCATGGCGGTCGGCAGGCGGTCCAACCCCATTACGCTGGAAGCCGATGCGCAGCACCTGATGACCGACGTGTGGACTTCGGCCGGTGTCATCGCCGACGTCGGACTGGTGTGGCTGACCGGCTGGCTGTGGCTCGACCCGGCCGTCGCGCTGGTGGTGGCGGCCAACATCGTCTGGACGGGCTGGCGGTTGCTAGGCCGCTCGGCGGCGGGGCTGATGGATGCGTCGCTGCCGGCGGGGCAGCTGGCCGCCATCGAAGGCGTGCTCGCCGGCTACCGAGCGCGGGGCATCGAGTTCCATGCGCTGCGCACCCGGCAGTCGGGGGCGCGCGCCTTCGTCACGCTGCACGTTCTGGTGCCAGGCGAGTGAACCGTGCAAGATGGGCACGAATGGCTGGAGCGCATCGAGGCCGACATCCGTCATGCGGTGCCGTACGCGCATGTGACCACTCACATGGAGATGCAGGGCGACCCGCTGTCGCAGGCTGATCGCGCGCTGGATCGCGAGTGAGCCGCGCTCGCAGGTATGGGGACCAGATGAAATCAGACGATCGAAAGCAGCAACCCGGCACAGGCGCCGCGGATTCGGCGCGCATCACGGCCGCCATGGCGACGCGAGCCTGCGCGGACCTTCTCGGCGTGAAGGATGTCCGCATCGAGTATCCCGGCGGCGGCACGCGCCGTTCCGTCAGGGCGATTGCGGGCAATACCTCGTACATCGTGACTCGACGCAAGCACGCCACTCGCGCGGCGCTCGAAGCGGGCGTCCTCGCCGAGCTGCATGCGGCCGGCGCGCCGGTGGCGGCTGTGCTCGGATTCGATGGCGCCTGGCTGATCCAGGAGGATCTCGGGGGGCTGCGCCTGTCGGCGGCGCTCGGGACGAGGGATGCCCACGCTGCCGCTCGCTGCGCCGCGCTTGCGGCAGACGCACTGCTGCGCTGCCAGCAGGCCGCTGACAGCATCGGCTTGTCGCGTCGCGTCGCGCCGATCGGCGCCCGTCCCGGCTGGCTTTCCGGCCTGCTCGCGATACCGGGCGATATCGCCGCGCGGCTCGGGCTGCCCGCCCCCGATGTTGGCGCCGTGATCACTCTCGAGCAGCTGGCGCCCAGGCGCCTCGCCTTCGTCAAGTGGGATGCCCGTCCCGGCAACGCCCTGCTGGTCGATCGCGGCGCAGGCGAGGCCGGTGCAACCAATGGTGGCGTCACCTGGATCGACTGGGAGCACTGCGGCGCGCGCGACGCGCTGGACGACCTTGCCTGGCTGCTGTGCGACGAGTACATGCCGGACGATGCGCAACTCGAGCAGGATCTGTTCGAGCGCTTCCTGCCGGGGTTCGCGCGCCTGTCGGAACGCCCGCCGGAGGAAGCGTCGGACTATCTCTCCCGCTTTGGCACCCTGCACAGCTGCATGCGCCTGCTTCTGGTCATCGAGCTCAAGGGCGAGGGCGGCTGGTGGGACCCCGAGTACTGCGAGCGCACCGACCGTATCGGCGTCACCGCCGAGGGTGCGCACCGGCTGTGCACGCGCGGCGCGCGCTGGTCCCGGCGGCTGCCGGACGGCGAACGCATGGCGCGGTTCTTCATGGACGTCGAGGATCGCTTGCGGGCGGGCCCGCTGTCACCGCGCGATGCATCGCCCGGCAGCAAGCGTTCCTGACGCGCCGCAGGCCTTGCGACAGCGCGGTGAAACCCATCGAGCCGGGGGGGCTGTGCGAGGTCGCCGCGATTACAATCGCCATGCCATGAACCTCGCGGCAATCAAGGAACGGATAACTCAGTACGAGCGGCTGATGCGGCTGGACAGGCCTATCGGGATCCTGCTGCTGCTGTGGCCGACGTTGTGGGCGGTGTGGATCTCCTCGTGCGGCGGCCCCGACCCCACGGTGGTATGGATGTTCATCCTTGGCACCGTGCTGATGCGCTCGGCGGGCTGCGTGATGAACGACCTCGCTGACACGAAGTTCGACGCGCATGTCGAGCGCACGCGAAACCGGCCCCTGGTGACCGGCGCGGTGTCCCGCAAGGAGGCGCTGCTCCTGGCGGGCGGCCTCACGCTGGCCGCTTTCATCCTGGTGCTTTATCTCGGCAAGCTGACGATCATGCTGTCGCTTGTCGCGCTGGCGCTGGCCGCGACCTATCCTTTCACCAAGCGGTTCTTCGCGCTGCCTCAGGCGTATCTCGGCATTGCATTCGGATTCGGCATTCCCATGGCCTTCGCCGCGCACTCCGGCATGGTGCCGCCGGTTGCCTGGTGGCTGTTGCTCGCGAACGTCTTTTGGGCAGTCGCCTATGACACCGAGTACGCCATGGTCGACCGCGAAGATGACATCCGCATCGGCATCCGCACGGCCGCGATCACCTTCGGACGCTACGATGTGGCGGCGGTCGTGGCCTGCTATGCGGCAATGCTGGGAATCCTGGC
Organism: Betaproteobacteria bacterium; assembly: GCA_016867955.1. Classification (GTDB taxonomy): domain Bacteria; phylum Pseudomonadota; class Gammaproteobacteria; order Burkholderiales; family SG8-39; genus CAIYPG01. The sequence goes on along the minus strand of VGIE01000102.1, from coordinate 2,169 downwards.
GCTCGTCGGCATGCGTCTGCGTTTCGGCACGTACTTCCATGCGTCGCTTGGCGCCGCCGCCGTCATCATGGCCTACCATTACACCCTGATCCGCACGCGCGAACGCGCCGGCAGCTTCAAGGCATTCCTTCACAACAACTGGGTGGGAGCGGTGATCTTCGGAGGCATCGTTGCCGAGTACGCGTCACGCTCGGTGGCGGGTGTCCGGGTCAACTAGCCGCTCGCGCGGCGATTTCTTGGGGGCCCGATGGCCTGTCGTGACTTGAGGGAATTCATCGCGCAGCTCGAGGCGCTGGGCGAGCTGAAGCGCATCCGCGCCGAAATCTCGCCGAAGCTGGAGATGACCGAGATCTGCGACCGTGTGCTGAAGTCGGGCGGCCCGGCGCTGCTGTTCGAGAATCCGTCGGGCCACGCCGTGCCGGTGCTGGGCAACCTGTTCGGCACGGCACGGCGGGTGGCGCTCGCCATGGGCATGCAGGGCGACGCTACAGACCCGCTGGAAGCGCTGCGTGACATCGGCCGCCTGCTCGCCTTCCTCAAGGAGCCCGAGCCGCCGAGAGGCTTTCGCGATGTGATCGAGCGCTGGCTGCCGATCGGTCGCCAGGTGATGCACATGGCGGCCAAAGAAATCAGCAACGCGCCCTGCCAGCAGGTGGTGTGGAAGGGAGCTGACGTGGACCTCGGCCGGCTGCCGGTGCAGACCTGCTGGCCGGAGGATGTGGGGCCGCTGATCACCTGGGGCCTCACCATCACGCGCGGGCCGCACAAGCCGCGACAGAACCTCGGCATCTACCGGCAGCAGGTGATTGCTCCGAACAAGGTGATCATGCGCTGGCTGCCGCATCGCGGCGGCGCGCTGGATTTTCGCGACCATGCGCTCGCCAATCCGGGCCGGCCCTTTCCGGTCGCGGTGGCGCTGGGCGCGGACCCGGCCACCATTCTCGGCGCGGTCACGCCGGTGCCCGACACGCTGTCCGAATACCAGTTCTCGGGACTGCTGCGCGGCTCGCGTACCGAGGTGACGCAGTGCATCGGCTCCGATCTGCAGGTGCCGGCGCATGCCGAGATCGTGCTCGAGGGGGCGATCCATCCGGAGGACGGCAAGAGCGGATACGAAGCTGCTTTGGAGGGTCCCGCCGCCGGAGGCGGGCGTGAAAAATACCAAACGGCCCTGGAAGGGCCCTTTGGCGACCACACCGGCTACTACAACGAGCAGGAGCGCTTCCCGGTGCTTACCATCGAGCGCATCACGATGCGCCGCGACCCGATCTACCACTCCACCTACACTGGCAAGCCGCCCGACGAGCCGGCGGTGCTGGGCGTGGCGCTGAACGAAGTCTTCGTGCCCATCCTGCAGCGGCAGTTTCCGGAGATCGCCGACTTCTACCTGCCGCCCGAGGGCTGCTCCTACCGCTTGGCGGTGGTGAGCATGAAAAAGCAGTATCCCGGCCACGCCAAGCGCGTAATGTTCGGCATCTGGAGCTTCCTGCGCCAGTTCATGTACACCAAGTTCATCATCGTCACTGACGACGACGTGAACATCCGCGACTGGAAGCAGGTGGTGTGGGCGCTGACCACGCGCGTGGACGCGGCGCGCGACTGCGCCATCGTCGAGAACACGCCCATCGACTACCTGGACTTCGCCAGCCCGGTGGCCGGGCTGGGTTCAAAGCTGGGCATCGACGCGACGAGCAAATGGCCCGGCGAAACCTCGCGCGAGTGGGGGCGCGGCATCTCCATGAGCGACGCGGTGAAGGCACGCGTTGATTCGCTGTGGGGTTCGCTGGGACTCTAGAGCGCCCAGCAGCACTGCCGTTAGGCGCCCTGAACCCGGGGCGCGCGCGAGGGGATGTCGCCCCGCGCATTGCCGGGGACTCTCAGCGCCACTTGCGCGTTTGGCGCTGGGGCGCCCGACTCCCGCCGGTGCTCCTGGCCCGATTCTCGCTCGCATCTCTTGCATCACGTCCATGGCCGGCGCCTGATGCTGTCGGTCGAGAGTGCCTTTTCCCCGATCAGATCAGGTGCGCAGCAAGGTCCGCAGGGTTTTGCCCGACTGACCTGACTGGCTTTTTCTGTGCCAGGTTGAATGTTGTATTTTTCAACTTGGAAGAAGGGGTCTACGAATGGCGAACAAGAAGCACGGCCCGGGGCAGGCGGTCGCAAAGCTCA
>VGIE01000101.1 GCA_016867955.1 Betaproteobacteria bacterium | reverse complement strand
CCAGGCTCGATTTCGTGGTGCTGAGCAGCGTCAACGAGTACCTGCCCGCGCTGAAACGCTTCCTCGGCAGCGGTCCGCTGGGCAAGCTGTTCCCCGGCCACATGCCGGCGCCGCAGATCGTCGCGGCGCCCAACCGCCACTGGCTGCAGGACCTGCTGGCGAGCCATGATGCAAAGGCCCCGGACATCCGCTTCGACCCGGACTCGGACCTCGCCGCCCTGCCCTATACGGGCGGCACCACCGGCAACCCCAAGGGCGTGATGCTCAGCCACCGCAACCTGATCGCCGCGCGCGTGCACGGCAATGTGGCCTTCCCGACCTTCGAGCCGGGCAAGGAGGTTATCCTCGCCTTCCTGCCGTTCTTCCACATCTACGGGCAGGTCGTACTGATGCTCAACGGCCTGTGCGAAGGGTACCGGCTGGTCCTGTTCACCAACCCTGACACCGAAGCCATCCTGTCGGCGATGGAACGCTACAAGGCTACCGGCTTCTTCGGCGTGCCGACGCTCTATGAATACCTCAAGGACCACAAGGACACCGGCAAGGTTGACTGGCGCCGCCTGAAGATCCTCGTCTCCGGCGCCGACACGCTGCACGAAAGCACGATGAAGGACTGGGAGAAGCGCACTGGCTCGTCCATCACCGAAGGCTACGGCCTCTCGGAAACCTGCGCCATCAGCCACCTCAACCCGATTGGCCGCCCCAAGGCGGGATCCTTCGGCGTACCGGTGCCCAACATGCAGGCGGCCGTCATCGATCCGGAAACCCTGCGCTGCGTGCCGCCGGGCCAGACCGGCGAGCTCATCCTCGCCGGCCCGAACGTGATGCAGGGCTACTGGAACAAGCCCGAGGAATCGGCCAAGGTGTTCTTGCAGGCCGGCGGGCTGAAATGGCTGCGCACCGGTGACATCGTGCGCATGGACGAGGAGGGCTACTTCCACTTCCACGACCGCGCCAAGGACCTCATCAAGTACAAGGGTTTTTCGATCTTCGCCAAGGACGTCGAGGACGTGCTCTACGATCACCCGCAGGTGAAGGCCGCCGGCGTCATCGGCGTGCCCGACCCAGCCGTCGGCCAGCTGGTCAAGGCCATCGTGGTGCTGCAGTCGGATGCGCGCGGCAAGCTGTCCGAGGAAAACGTGCGCGCCTGGTGCGCCGAGCGCCTTGCCGACTACAAGGTGCCGCGGCTGATCGAATTCCGCGGCGAATTGCCCAAGACCGACGTCGGCAAGGTGTCGCGCCGCGAACTGCGCGACGAGTTGACCTAGTGCGACGAGCTGACCTGGTTCGATGGACGACGGGATGACTTCGCCATTCTTCCGCATCGAGGCGCTCACCAAGCGCTTCGGCGGCCTCACCGCCGTAAACAATGTCTCCTTCGAGCTGCAGCGCAACCAGATCGTAGGGCTGATCGGCCCGAACGGCGCGGGCAAGACCACGCTGCTGCGCCTCATCACGCGCATCCTTGCCGCAGACGAAGGCCGCATCACCTTCAACGGTGAGGACATCTCGTCGTTGAAGCCCTGGGACGTGGTTAACCGCGGCATCTGCGGCACCTTCCAGAACACGCGCCCGTTCCGCAATTTGCCGATCATCGCCAACGTCATGGTGCCGCTGGTGTCGCCACGCGCGAGAAAGCGCGGCGAATGGGTGAAGAAGATCGAGGCGCGCGCCATGGATGCGCTGGAGTTCATCGGCATCTCCGACATGGCCCTCGAACCGGCCTCGGCGCTGTCGCAGGGCGACCTCAAGCGCCTTGAAGTCGCGCGCACCATTGCCACGGAGCCGGAACTGCTGTTGCTCGACGAGCCGCTGGGGGGGCTCAACCCGGCCGAATCGGAACTGCTCGCGCGCTCCATTCGCCGCCTGCACAAGGGCGGCCGCTTCGGACGGCTGCACTCCGAGGGACCGGCGGTGCTGATGATCGAGCACAAGCTCAAGGAGCTGATGTCCATCGTCGACCGCGTCATCGTGGTGGACCACGGCGAGATCATCGCCGACGGCGCGCCGGCCGACGTGGTGCGCGACCCCAAGGTCATCGAGGCCTACCTGGGCACCGAGCACGGCGCGGCATTTGCCGACGCGCCGGGCCAACCCGCCGGCTCTGCGGCATGAGGCCATGAGCAACGCTCCCCTGCTCGAGATCAGGAACCTGACGGTGAGCTACGACAAGGCCGTGATCCTCAATGGCGTGTCGCTCAGCGTCGGCTCGGGCGAATTCGTCGGACTGGTCGGCCCCAATGGCGCCGGCAAATCGACGCTGCTGCGCGCGATTTCCGGCCTCGTCGGCTACGAGGCGCGCGCCAAGCGCGGCACCGAAGGCGACATCGTTCTGGAGGGGGAGATCCGCTTCGCCGGGCAGCGCATCGAATCCCTGCCGCCGCACGAGATCCGCAAGCTCGGCCTGGGACATTGCCCGGAGAGGCGCCGCCCATTCCGCGAACTCACCGTGCAGGAAAACCTCATGGCGGGAGCGCACCTTTCCGCCGACCGTGCCGACACCGGGCGCCGGCTGGAGCACTGCTACACGCTGTTTCCGCGACTGGCCGAGCGCGCCGCCCAGGTGGCCGGAACGCTTTCCGGTGGCGAGCAGCAGATGCTCGCCACCGCGCGCGCGCTGATGTTCGACGCGAAGCTGCTGGCCATCGACGAGCCCTCGCTGGGCCTCGCGCCCAAGGTCCGCGAGGAACTGTTTGCCGCCATCGCCAAGATCCACGCCGAGGGCATGCCGGTGCTGCTGGTGGAGCAGGAAGTCGGGCAGGTGTTCCGGCTGGCCAGCCGCAGCTACGTGCTGTCGCAGGGTCGCATCATCGCCGAGGGCAGCGGCCGGCAATTGATGGCCGACGAGACCCTGCGGGCGGGTTATCTGGGGCTGTAACCGACCCGGAAACTGCCGCCTTTCTTGTCGCAGCGCAAGTCGGGCATGTTCCCGGAAGCGTATTGTGCGAGTTCCTTTCTGCCCACCCGAGGAAGCCCCATGAAAACCATCGCTCTTGCACTGACCCTGGCAGTCCTGTGCGCCCGCCCGGCGCTCGCGCAGGAAGCCACCTTCAACACCCGCCAGCTGACGCCCGATACCGCCCTGGATGCTGCACGCGCCGCGCTGGCCGCCTGCCGCAGGAACGGGCATCAGGTGGCGGTGGCGGTCGTCGACCGCGCCGGCGTCACCCAGGTGATGCTGCGCGACCGCTTTGCCGGCGCGCACACGCCCGCCACCGCGTCGGGCAAGGCGTGGACTGCGGTCAGTTTCCGCACCAACACCACGGAACTGGTGGACTTAACCCAGGCCGGGCGGCCGCAAAGCGGCATCCGCCAGATTTCCGGCGCAGTGATGATCGGCGGCGGCATGCTGATCGAGGCGCAGGGCGCCATCTTGGGCGGCATCGGCATATCGGGCGCCCCCGGTGGTGATGCCGACGACGCCTGCGCCAGGGCAGGCATCGCGGCGATCCGCGACAAGATCGATTTCTAGCGCGAACCTCCGACGGCGCGCACCGCTGCTGCCGATACGAGATCCCCGCGCGGCGATCCCCGCCCACATTTTATATCAGTATATTCTGGTCTATGACACTGCCAGAAGGCAGATTGTCTTAAGATTGTCAGTATAGACCGCGGGGATGCGGCGTCGGGAGGCTCACGGCGCCCGGCGCGCAGGGGCGAATGCCCCATGCAGCCCGGCACCGCACAGCCGGCACTCGCGGCGCCAGGCGCCGTTCCGCGCCTTGCAGCGCGGGCAGACGGACTCGATCTTGTCGCGCACCCAGGACACCATGCCGCGCGGCATGAACAGCAGGATCACCAGCACCGTCACGGCAAAGATCAGCAGACGCAATTCCGACAGGCGCTCGAAATTGCCCAGCCACTCGGTGAAGGGATACAGCAGGAACACTGCGGCTACAGGCCCGTAGATGGTCGCCGCACCGCCGAAGATGCCCCAGATCACGGCCTGGAACGACAGCGCGACTTCCAGCGTGGAGGGCCCGGCCACGCGCAGGAAGTGCGAGTAGAGCGCGCCGGACACACCGGCAAACAGCGCCGACAGCATGAACACCGCCAGCTTGTAGCGCGTGGTGTTGATGCCCGAGGCGCGCGCTGCCACCTCGTCGTCGCGGATGGCGTGCAGCACCAGGCCGAACTTGGAGTCCGCTATCAGCCACATGGCGAATACCGAGACCAGCATGGCGATGGCGGCAATGGCGTAGTTGCCTACCGGCGAGGTGGTCAGGCGCCGCAGGCCGGAAATGCCCAGCTCGCCGCCGGAAAAATTCGGGAAGGCAAACAGGACGCCGATGACAATGATGGGCAGCGCCAGCGTGGCCAGCGACAGGTAGGAGCCGCGCAGCCTGAGGCACAGCCAGCCGGTGGCAAGACCAATGACCAGCGCCACCAGCGCCCCCACCCACACCGTGATCCAGGGCGAGAGCCCCAGGTTTTGCGCCAGCAATGCCGAGGCGTAGGCACCGGTACCGAAATTCAGCGCGTGGCCGAAGCTCACCTGGCCCGCAAATCCCGCCAGCAGGTCCCAGCTCGCGGCGAAGATCGCGAACAGGCAGGTCATGGTGACGATGCGCAGGATGTAGGGATCGGGCCAGACCACGGGCAGCAGCGCCAGGCCGAGCACCCACAGCGCCACCAACACGCGCGAGGGGAGCACGAGGATCTCGTTCTTCAGGTTGGCCCAGGCACGGCGCAGCAGGTACATTTAGCGTCCCGTCCCGCAAATGGCTTGCAATGCTCGGCTAGGCGTCGAGCGGTTCGATCCTTCGTCTCCACACATTTGCAGCGTACTTGCGGAACAGGACACTAGCGCTCCTCCTCGAAGGCGACGCCGTACAGTCCCTCGGGCCGCACCAGCAGCACCACGATCATGATGGAGAGCGCAATGGCGCCCTTGAGATAGGCCCCAGCGGGCACGGCAAACACGGTGATCGCTTCGACGTAACCGATGGTGAGCGCGCCAATCAGGCTGCCCTTGAGGCTGCCCAGCCCGCCCAGCACCACGATGGCCAGCATGGTCACCAGCGGCGCGAGCCACATGCGCGGGTCGACCACAAACACCGGCGCGACCACCACGCCGGCGACCGCCGCGAGCGCCACCGATATCGCCACGCTGGCCATGGCCACGCGGTCAGCGTTCATGCCCATGAGGGTCGCCGCCTCGCGATCGTTGGCCGTGGCACGGATCGCCAGGCCGAGCCGCGTGCGATAAAGAAGCCACCAGGTGGCCGCCAGCATCGCCGCCGCTACCACGATGATGAGCACGCGCTGCCAGGGGATGCTCATGCCGCCGATCGTGAATGCCCCTCCGATGGTGGACGGGATGCCGAGGTAATGGCCGCCGAAACCCACCTGCATGAGTTCCTGGAAGATGGTGGCAAGGGCAATCGTGGCGATGAGCACCGCGGCCTGGTGCTCACGCACCGGTTCGATGATGATCTTGTAGCAGAGCAGCGACAGCGCCGTGATGGCAACGATGGCGAGGATGCCGGCCACCAGGACGTCAAGCTTCGCGGTCACCAGCAGCGCATAGAAGCAGTAAGCCGCCAGCATGTAGAACGCGGTGTGCGCGATGTTGACGATGCGCGCCACGCCGAAGATGAGGGAGAACCCGATCGCCAGCAACGCATACACGCCGCTGTTGATCAGGCCGGTAATGAGGATGTCTTGCAGCAAGGCGCCTGAAACAGGGAAGCCTTTACGGCTTCCCTGCAACCTCCTCCCGTATCAAAGCCTCCGCGGCCCGAGTGCCTCGCGCCAACACGCGGCTGGCTACCGCGGCATCCGGAACGGCTGCATGCCCTTGATCTGCGGCGGCCAGAACGGCACCTTCTTGCCGTCCTGCCACTGCACCGCGATACCGGCGGTCTTCCCCGGGGCCCAGACAAGGTCGTGCCGCTTGTCGAAGGTCGTGTAGAAAGCCGCGCCGACAAAATCCATCTTCTCCAAGAAAGGCACCAACTGGTCGGCGTTCATGGTGCCCGTCTTCTCGATCGCCTCCTTCAGGATATAGATACCGTCGTAGGTGGCGGCGTTGTAGGCCGGGGACTTCTTGAAGCGTTCCTTGAAGGCCCTGACGAAGGGTGTCATCTTCGGCGTGAGCTCCACTTCAGCGAAAGTGTCGAGCGTGGAGACGAATTGGCCCTTGCCCGCCGTGGCGGACCAGAACTCATCCTTCTGCGCTTCCACGTTGATGCCAAAGGCCACCGCCTTCATGTTGCGCTCGCCCATCTGCCGCCCGACGACAATTCCAACCGGACCGGACAGGAGCGTGAAAACGATGTCGGCACCGCTGCGCTCGATCGCCGACAGTTCCGCCGTGACATCGGTGGCCCGATCAGACGGCTGCCAGAGGCCGGCGATTTCCAGCTTCATTGCGGGCAGGGTCTTCTGCACCGCAGGCACCAACCCTTCGGTCCATGCCGCTTTCTCCGCCAGTATCGCCACTTTGGGCACTTCCTTCTTGAGGTCTGTGCGAATCTGTGCCGCCACCGAGCCGAGGATGGTGAATACGGTGCGAATCAGGTCGGTGTCCTTGGTCGGGGAGATGCGAAACCAGTACTTGTAGCGGTCGTAATTTGCCTCGACATTGGCGCCCAGCTTGGTGAGCGAGGCCCCCGCGCCAAGGAAGATCTTCTTGTTGTCCATCGCCACCTCCTGCATGGCAAGCACCGCCTCGGAGCGGAAACCACCCATTAGGAAGTCGGCGCGGTCGCGCGTGATGGCGCGCTCTATGGCGTTGGTGGCGTCTGGCACCGACTGCAGCTCGTTGGTGTCGACCTTGACCAATTCAACTGTCAGGCGCCGGCCGCCCATGTTGATGCCGCCGGCCCTGTTGATTTCGTCGCGTGCCATCTCGGCGCCGGCCCAGTGGTTCTCGCCCTGCACGAAGGCCATGGGGCCGAGAATCGCGATCTTGATGCTGCTCTGTGCGTGCGCCGTGGTGGCCAGCGCAGACAGTACCGCCATAACCGAAAGTAGTGTCCTCAACATGACCCCCTCCTGTGAGTTTTAACGTGCCGCTTCGATTGCAGCCACTGGCCCGAGCGTGTAACTTGCCGGATACCAATCGGCGGTTTACTTCCTTCAGGATCACATTCTACTATGACGCTGACCCGGCCATCGCCCGAATCGCGCTGTCCGGTACCCTGCTGACGACCCTGTGCGCAGCACCTCCGCTGGCCGCGCAGGTGCCGCCCGGCGCTGCCGAGCGCCAGCGCTACACCGGGCTGCTCGCCGCCGCCGCTCTTGGCGACACGGCGCAGATCAGGGCGCTGCTGGCGCGCGGCGAAAAAGCCGACGCGCGCGACAACCACGGGCGCACGACTCTGCACGTGGCCGCGCACGCCGCACAGGTCGAGGCGATGCGGGCACTGGTAGCCGGCGGGGCAGACCCCAACGCCCTCGAGAACGACCGCTATGACATCGTCACAATCGCCGCGGTGGCCGACAACCTGCCGGTGCTCGAAGCCGGGCTCGCGCTCGGCTGCAGTGCGCGAAACACCACCAGCCGGTACGACGG
>VGIE01000100.1 GCA_016867955.1 Betaproteobacteria bacterium | reverse complement strand
CGCGTCGAGGTCGCGGTAGTCCTCGAGCAGCAGGGTCACGCGGTCGCCAAGGCCGGCGGCATCGATCCGCTCGCGCGCGAGCGCATGTTGCTGGCGCGAAATCGTCGTGGTTGTCACGTGGCAGCCGTAGTGCTGCGCCGCGTGAAGCGCAAACCCGCCCCAGCCGGTGCCGATCTCGAGCACCCGGTCCCTGGCGCGCAGCCCGAGTTTGCGGCAGATGCTATCGAGCTTGGCGATGGAGGCTTCCTCGAGGCTCATCCCCGGTCGGCTGAAGCGCGCGCAGGAGTACATCAGGGTGGGATCGAGGAACAGGCGGAAGAAATCGTTGCCAAGGTCGTAGTGCGCGGCGATGTTGCGGCGGCTGCCGCGACGCGAGTTGCGCGACGCCCAGTGCAGCGCCTTGCGCGCCGGCGCGGCAAGGCGCGCCCAGCCCGTCTCCATGCCGTCGAGGACTTCGCGGTTGTGCAACAGGATGCGCACGAGGCCGGTCAGGTCATCCGCGCTCCACCAGCTCTGCATGTAGGCCTCGCCCGCGCCCACCGAACCGCCGAGGGCGACGTCACCGTAGAAGCGCGGGTCGTGCACGTGCACCGTCACTGCCAGCGCGCATTGCGAGGTCTGGGCACCGAAGCCTTCGACGCGCTCACCGTCGTCCAGCAGAATCACGCCGTGACGCAGCCCCGCAAGGCGACGGCGCACCGCGGCCTCGGCAAGCCGGTCAACAAGGGCGCGGCGCGCACTCCGCGGAGCGCCTGAGGCCTCGCCGCTCCGTGGGATGGCAGGGTTCGCGGCAGCTCGCGTGTCGCGTTCGATGGCAATCGATTTCAAGGGTTGGTCTCCGTCGGCGCCGGGCCGGGTTGCAGTTTCCCGGGGTGGGTGTGGACCGGGATGCGCTTGAGCCAGAGCCGCAGCGCCTGCCAGTGGATGGCCGCGATGACCTGCAGCGTCATCAGCGGATGGCGCAGCAGCACGCCGGCGAGATTCGCCCCGGTCAGCGGCAGGCGTCGAAGGTCCAGGGTCGCATCGAACACCTTGCGCGGCCCGCCCGCCGCAACAGCGTCCTCCAGCAGTTGCATGTGGACCGCGAGTCGCTCATCGGGCGCGCTGAGGTGCCACTCGTAGCGCAGCGCCATGGGCATGAACGGCGATACGTGCATCGCCTTGGGCGTCAGTGCCTGCAGGCCGGCAGCCGCGGCGTCGCCCGGCGCGCCATCTGCCTCCAGCACGTAACAGTGACGCTCGTCCCACGGCGTGTTGTTGACCTCGGCGACGACGGTCTCGACGCGGGCATCGGCGGCATCGAAGCAGTAGTAGAAGCTCACCGGGTTGAAGCAGTGCCCGAAGTAGCGCAGGTGCGTAAGCAGGCGGATCGGCCCGCCGGGCCGCCGCCCCGTCCTCGCACGTACCAGCTCGCGTACAGCGACATCCAGCGGCTCGGCGGGGTCGCCGAGGTGGTCGCGGCGGTCGAAGCGCGCGACCGCACGCCGCACCGTGGACCACAGCCAGCGCCCGCGGAACACGCTGTTCAGCTCGGAGAGGTCCAGGTAAACGAGGAACAGCGGGTAGCGGAACTCGTGCGGCCTCGGCAGCAGCCGCCGGTGCCTAAGCGACCCGCGGTAGATGGCGCTGTGCATGCGCATCCTCCTCGAAGTGGTCGAGCGCGGTCAGCGCGCTCGCCACGCCATCTTCATGGAAGCCGAAGCGCCAGTAGGCACCGCAGAAATAGGTTCGCCGGCCGCCATTGACCTCGCGCTGGCGCTGCTGCGCCGCCACCGCGGCGACGGTATAGAGCGGATGGTCGTAGACCACGCGCTTGATGACCTTGTCGGGATCGATGGCGGTGCTGCGGTTGAGCGTGACGCAGAAGGTGTGCCGCGAGCGCAGGCCCTGCAGGATGTTCATGTTGTAGGTCAGTGTGGCCGGCGCCGTCCCGGTTCCGCCCGCGGCCTCCCGACCGCAATCCGCCGCCTGCAGCACATGGTAGTTCCAGGCCGCCCAGGCCAGCCGGCGCCGTGGCAGCAGCGCGGTGTCGGTGTGCAGCACCGCCTCGTTGCGCTGGTAGGCAATCGCCCCGAGTACCTCGCGCTCCTGCGGCGTGGCGTCCTGCAAGAGGCGCAGCGCCTGGTCGGAATGGCAGGCAAGAAACACCTGATCAAAGCGCCGCGCCTCCAGGCCGCGCGCCTTGACCCACACGCCGTCCGGCTGCCTGCGCACGGACGCGACCGGGGTGTCGAGCAGGATGCGGCTGCGGAACGGCGCCACCAGCTTCTCGACGTAGCGCGCCGAGCCGCCGGCGACGGTGCGCCATTGCGGCCGGTCGTTGACCGACAGCATGCCGTGGTTATGCAGGAAGCGCACGAAATAGCGCGCCGGGAAGGACAGCATGCGTACCGGGTCGGTGGACCAGATTGCCGCTCCCATGGGCACGAGGTAGTTCCCGACGAAGCCCCGCGAATAGCCGCCCGCCTGCAGGTAATCGCCAAGCGTGATCTCCGGGCCGCCTGCGAGCAACTGCGGCGCCTCGCGGTTGAACCGCAGGATGTCGCGGAGCATGCGGTAGAAGGACGGCCGCAGCAGGTTGCTGCGCTGCGCGAACAGCGTGTTCAGCGAGCTGCCGTTGTACTCCAGGCCTAAGCCCTCGTTGCGTATGCTGAAACTCATGCTGCTCGCGCGCGACGCCACTCCGAGTTCGCGCAGCAGGGCGACGAAGTTGGGGTAGGTGCGGTCGTTGAAGACGATGAAGCCGGTGTCGATATCGTGGCGCTCGCCGTCCAGCTCGACGCTGTGCGTGTGGCTGTGGCCGCCCACATGGCCGCCAGCCTCGAACAGCGTGATGTCGTGCTGCCGGTGCAGGCGGTGGGCGACGGTGTTGCCGGCAATGCCGGCGCCGATGATCGCGACCTTCATGTCCGCGCTCCCGCCGGGGTGCGTGCGCTGCGGCGCGCCGCCAGCAGTTCCGCCGGCGCCTGCTTGAGCCCGGTGATGGCGCCCAATGCGGCCAGCGCGCGCAGCCCGAGGTAAGTCAGGTCGACCTCCCACCAGTGGAAGCCCTGGCGGGCCGCGCCCGGGAAGTGATGGTGGTTGTTGTGCCAGCCCTCGCCGAAGGTCAGCAGCGCCAGCCACAGGTTGTTGCGCGAATCGTCGCAGGTCTCGTAGCGGCGCGTGCCGAAGCAATGCGACAGCGAGTTGATGCAGAAGGTGGCGTGATAGAGCGCCACCGTTGAAATGAAGAAGCCCCAGACGAGGAGCTGGCTGCCGCTGGTCTGCAGCCCGGGCGACAGGTGTGCCAGTAGTTCACCCGCGCTGAACAGCAGGATGCCCAGCACCAGCGGCGCCAGCAGGTCAAAGCGGTCCAGGAAGCGCAGCTCCGGAAAGCACGCCAGGTCCGGCACGCGCTCCATGCGCGTGGCGAAGGCCTCGCGCGCGAGAAACCATCCGGTATGGCTCCACAGGAAGCCATGCCGCCGCGGCGAATGCGGATCATCCGAGGTGTCCGAATGCGCGTGGTGATGGCGGTGGTGCGAGGCCCACCACAGCGGCCCGCGCTGCGCGCTGGAAGCGCCGAGCAGCGCGAAGGCAAACTGCACTGGCCGCGAGGCGCGAAAGGCGCGATGTGCGAAGTAGCGGTGATAGAAGCCGGTGATGGCGAACATCCGCAGCGCGTAAAGCAGCACCGCCGTGCCCAGCGCCACCCAGCTGAAGCCGACCGCCAGCACCGCGAGGCAACCGGCGTGAACACCGACGAACGGCAGCACGCGCAGCCAATCGATGCGCTGGCATGCCGCGGCCGCGGGCGCCGGTGTCGTCCGGGACATTGCGGCGTCGCCATCGGCTGCGGCCGCCCCGGTGTCGAACCAGAGCGCGATCGAACGCAGCACGCCTGCCCGGAGCGACGCGGACGACGGCCTCCCGGCCCGGGGGTTCACTTCCATTGCTGTGGCACTTTCCTCAATTTGGCGGTGTCGTAGCCCTGCGCGGCGGCGAAGTCGATCATGGCCTGGTACTGCGGCTCGGGGATCGACGGCGTGCGGGCCATGAGCCAGACGTAGTCCCGCGCCTGGCGCGCGATCACGGTGCGCGAGTAGTCCTCGGCCAGCCAGGCGATGCGGAAATCGGCCTTGATCGGCCAGATGAACTGCATGCCCCAGACCGCGTTGCTGTCGCGGTCGAGCACGAAGCCGCGCGGCGTGTAGCGCCGCGGCGCGCCGTCGAAGCCGCCGTCGCGGAAGGTGAAGGTGGTGGCGATGCTGCCGTCGGCATCGAGCCGGTAGGACTCCACGGCGTTGTGCGCCGTCGTCTCGATGAAGGTCGGAATGCTGGCGATGACATACCAGTCGCCCATGAATCGCCGCAGGTCGATCCGCTCGGCCGTGGCGAGCGGCTTCACCGGCGCCGACTGGCAGCCGGCCAGCGCGAGCAGACCCGCCACCAACGCCGCCATTGCCGTCGCAATCGCCAACCGCCCTACCGTGTGGACGGCCGCCGGCCGCCGGGAGGATCCCGGAAGATTCATCGCTGCAGCCTCACTCGATCCGGTACTTCAGCCTGCGGCCGCCGGCGACGGTCGATTCGAGCGCCAGCCATTCGCGCCCGGCCGAATACCAGAGGTCGATCGGCTGCTGCGGGCCGGCGATGCGGTAGCGACGCGCCGGCACGCTCACGCCGCGCACCTCTATGCGCTCCTCGCCGGCATCGGAAATCCGCACCGGGTCCCACTCCCCGGTCTGCGCATTGAGCAGGCGCGACTGCTGCAGGACGTCCGGGTTCCAGTAGGCATAGGTCATGACGCAGCCCGGCAGCGGCTGGCCGCCCTCGCGGCGCACCACGTGCAGAGGCCCGCCGCCCGCGGCGTCTGCCCTGCCACGAACCTCCACGGACTGCCGCTTGCCGTCGTCGTCGGTGCTGGCGGTGAGGGCAGCCAGGCAGTTGCCGCGCCAGCGCTCCACCGCCTGGTGCGCATAGCGGTAGGCCGTCACGAACAGCAGCTTGACCTCGAAGCGCGCCTCGCTGCGCAGTTCGCTCTCTTCGCCCTCGCGCCGCAGCATGAAACTGTGGCGGCCGATCGGCTTCTCATCGAGAAACACGCGGAAGTTCCAGGCCTGCGCGGTCATCGACCCCGTCGACGCGGTTGTCGCAGTCGCCGTGGTCGCACGGGAAAGCCCGACGGCCAGCCACGGCGATGACAGCACAAGCGCCAGCGAGGTGGCGATCAGCCGGGATTTCATGCCTTCTCCCCTGTCTTGTTGGCGGCGGGCCCATTGGCGTGTTCCCGGCGTGGACCCGGGAAGAACGTGTTTGTGCGCGCCACGTAGCCACGGTAGGCCGGCCGTCGCAGGGCGATGTCCTTCTCCAGCAGGCTCACGCCCGACACCTTGAGCAACAGCACCGACATCAGCAGCGGCGAGACGATTGTCCAGGCGCCACCTGCCGAGAGTGCCAGCAGGTAGAAGCCCCACCAGACACAGAACTCGCCGAAGTAATTAGGGTGCCGCGAGTAGCGCCACAGGCCGCGGTCCATGACGCCGTGGCTGCTCCCGCCCGCGGCGCCGGCGTGGCGCCTGCCGCCGGTTTCCCCCTGGCGACGAAAGCGCGCCAGCTGCAGGTCGGCGACTGTCTCGAAGCCGGTGCCGAACACCACCAGCGCGGCACCGGCGAGGTCCAGCCAGCCCGGTGCACTGCTGCCCGCCATCGCCGCCAGCAGCGGCAGCGAGACGATCCACGCCAGCACGCACTGCAGCCCGAACACCAGATAGGCGCTCTTCCAGGCAAAGCCCGGCTCGTTGCGCGCCCGTATCGCCTGGTAGCGGTGGTCTTCCGG
Organism: Betaproteobacteria bacterium; assembly: GCA_016867955.1. GTDB lineage: Bacteria > Pseudomonadota > Gammaproteobacteria > Burkholderiales > SG8-39 > CAIYPG01. The sequence goes on along the minus strand of VGIE01000100.1, from coordinate 1,740 downwards.
CTCGCCCCAGCTGCGCCAGAGGATGTGGCCCGAGAGCCGCAGCGCCCAGACTGCGGTCAGTGCCAGCACGGCCATCCCACGCGCACCCGGCTCGGACTGCGTCAGGTAGTAGGTCGCGGCGGCCAGCAGCAGCATGAGCGACCAGATCACGTCCACGATGCTGACGTCGCGCCGGGCCACGCTGAGCAGCCAGGTGGCCAGCGCAAGCGCCAGCATGGCGGCAAAGGCCGTGGCGAACGATGTCGCGAACGACGCACCCGACAGGGGCAGGAGGCCGCTCATCGACGCGGCTCCGGTGAAGCCCCGGCGAGGCGCGCGGCGATGGCTAGCAGGACCGGGGTCAGCACGGCCCAGCCCGCCGCGAGCTCTGCCACGAACAGCAGCGGGTCGCCGAAGCTCAGGGCGCCGAGTCGGGCCCCCGCCCAGTACGCCGCCGGGCCGGCGACCGCGCCCAGCAGCGCGGCGACCAGCCAGCGACCCTGCAGCCATGCCAGGGATGCATTCAGCGTGGTGGCGAACAGCGGCCACAGCGCGACGATCCATGCCGGCGGCAGGCCGACGCCCTCCCCGCCTCCGCCGTGATCCACCACGCCGAGCGCCAGCATCACCCATTCCCATACCGCGCCCAGTCCCAGCGCGATGACCGCCAGCCGCGCTTCGACTGACGGGCGCGCAGCGGTGGCGACATGCACGGCGACAATGAACAGCGCTGCTGCGACGCCCCAAGCCGCCTGGCCATGGGCCGCGCCGAGCACGCAGGCGAACCAGCCCGCCTGGAAGGCGATGAAGTTGACCGCCTTGCGCAAGGTCGTCAACGACGCCGCCCCTGAGTTCGCGCGAGGGGCCGTACCCGGCGTGGCGTCGGACGCCGGGCGCGAAACGGCGCCGGATGCCGCCCCGCGCACTGCGGATGCCACACGCGTCTCAGCCACGGCGCTCGAACAGGTAGTGGCTTACCCACCACTCCTGCCCGTCCTGGTAGCCGAACAGTTCCGCGCAGGACATGAAGAACATGCGCCAGCGCGTCCACCAGCGCCCCGCCTGCCCCGCGCCGTAGGTGCGCTCGAGGATCGGCATGATCGCCGCGCGCCGCGCATCCATGTTGGCCAACCAGGCATTCGCCGTGCGCTCGTAGTGCGTACCATCCCAGCGCCATTGCCAGCGCAGCTTGAGGTCGTCCTGGAAACGCAGCGCCAGGTCGTCGCTCGGCATCATGCCGCCGGAGAAGAAGTAGCGGCCCATCCAGTCGTCCGGTCCCTCGACCTCGAACGGATAGGGCACGGCGCGGTGGCAGAAGACATGCATGAAGAAGCGCCCGCCCGGCTTGAGCCAGCCCGCCACGCGAGCGAACAATTCGCGCCAGTTGCGCATGTGCTCGAACATCTCGACCGACACCACGCGGTTGAAGGCAGCGCCGGCCTCGAAGCCGTTCATGTCGGCGGTAATGATCCTCACGTTGAGCAGGTTGCGACGCGCCGCCTCCGCCTCGATGTGTGCGCGCTGCGAATGCGAATTGGATACCGCGGTGATGCGCGCATTCGGGTAGCTCGAGGCCATCCACAGCGTCAGCGATCCCCAGCCGCACCCCAGTTCGAGGATGTCCATACCGTCGGCAATCCCGGCGCGCTCGCAGGTCGCGCGCAGCGCCTCGGCCTCGGCGCTGTCCAGCGATTCGACACCGTCCGGCCAGTAGCAGGCGCTGTACTTGCGATGCCGCCCCAGCACAGCGGCAAAAAAATC
>VGIE01000099.1 GCA_016867955.1 Betaproteobacteria bacterium | reverse complement strand
AGAATATCCGCGCCATGATGCGCCTGGTGCGCGCACGTGGCGCAGGCGTGGTGCTGATCGGCGTGCCCAAACCCGGCCTGTTCCCGTCGACCGCGGATTTCTACGGCGCCATCGCCAACGAGTTCGTTGCGCCGTACGAGGAGGACATCATCAGGAAAGTGCTCACCGACAGTGCCCTGAAATCCGACCCCATCCATCCGAATGCGCAAGGCTACGCGCGCATTGCCGATGCCGTCGCCGAGCTGCTGAAACGCAGCGGCGCGCTCTGAGGGGCGCTGACAATGCGAGCCATGCGGCCCCCCCGATCCATGCGCCTGCTGGCCTGCGGCGCCACGCTCGTCGTTGCCTCCGCCGGCGGCTGCGCCACGGTGGGCGTCGAGTTCCCGCACCTTGCCGAACCGACCCAGGCGCCGGCCCGTCCAGCGGTGGCGGGTCGCCCCAAGGTTGCGCTGGCCCTGGGCTCAGGCGGTACCCGCGGATTCGCCCATGTCGGCGTGATCAAGGCACTGGAGGCCGCCGGCATCCGCCCCGACCTCATCGTCGGAACCTCGGCGGGCTCTGTGGTCAGTGCGCTGTATGCCGCTGGATACGACAGCCGCGAACTCGAGGCGCTGGACGTCGAGCCGCTGTCGCTGCTCGACATCGCGCTGCTTGACGGCGGCAAGGTCCGCGGCCTGGCGCTGCAGTCCTTCATCAATCGGCGCCTGGAGGGGCGCGCCATCGAGGCCCTGCCGCGAGAATTCGCCGCGGTCGCGACGCGCGCCTCGGACGGCGCCATGACCATCTTCAATCGCGGCAACGCCAGACTGGCGGTGCGCGCCTCGAGCGCCATGCGCTGGCGCTTCATCTGGCCGGTAATCGCTGGCGAGACCTACATCGACGGCGTGGACGCCAGCCCGGTGCCGATTCGCGCGGCGCGCAGGCTCGGCGCCGACGTGGTGATCGCGGTCAATGTGATCGTGCGCCGCGACCGCATGAACGAGAACACGCGCTGGCGAGGCTACTACGAGTACCGGCTGCGCATGATCGACGAGGAGGCGCGCGACGCCGACGTGGTCATCCATCCCGACACCGGCGAATCAGCCGGCTTGTCGGCCGACTACCGTCGCCAGGTCATCGCCGCAGCCGAGGCCGCCACGCGCGAGCAACTGGGCCGCATCAAGGCGGCGATCGCGGCCAAGACACGGCTTGCGGCAACGCTGCAGCGCCAGGCGGCCGGATCATCGTGATAATAATCATGTTTCCATGGTTGCAGTGACAAGCAGTTAGTCTTTATCATGATCATTTCTGCATGACGGATACTGCTCCGGCGATCCCGCCCTGCAGGATCGCCGTGCTATAGTCTTTCCGCCATGGGCCATCGACTTTCCAAGATCTACACGCGCACCGGTGATTCAGGCGAAACGGGGCTCGGCGACGGCTCGCGCGTACCCAAGGACGGGGCGCGCATCGGCGCACTGGGCGAGGTGGATGAGTTGAATTCGTGCATCGGCGTGCTGCTGGCCGAGACGCTGCCGGAGGCGGTGCGCGCGGCGCTGGAGAGTGTGCAGCACGACCTCTTCGATCTCGGGGGCGAAGTGTGCATTCCCGGCTACACCAGCATGAAGGATGTGCAGGTCGAACGCCTGGAGAAGCTGCTCGACGGCTTCAATGCCGACCTGCCGCCGCTGAAGGAATTCATCCTGCCGGGTGGCACGCGCGCCGCCGCCCTCGCCCATCTTGCGCGCACGGTCTGCCGGCGGGCCGAGCGCGCGCTGGTGGCGCTCGGCCACCAGGAGGCGGTGAGCGAGGTCTCGCGCGTCTACCTCAACCGCCTGTCCGACCTGCTGTTCGTGCTGGGCCGCGTGCTCAACCGCGCAGGGGGCGGATCGGACGTGCTCTGGCAGCAGGGCAAGAACCGCTAGCAACGCCTCCAGCCCGTCGCATCCGCAGTGGAAAGCCTGCTCCGACCCGCGATCGGCTGGCGCGGTGCGATACCGACGGGTGCTTGCACGATCGCAGCGCAAAAAAAACGCACCCAAGGGTGCGTTTGTTCCTGCCCGACGCCCTGCGTCAGGTCTCCTCTTCCGTAAAGACCTCTTCCCGCTTCTTGCGCAGCATCGGCAACGCCATGAAGATGAGCAGCAGGATGGCCAGGCCGAGCATCACCGCGCTGATCGGCCGCTGGAAGAACACCGTCGGGTCCCCGCGCGACAGCAGCATGGCGCGGCGCAAATTCTCCTCCATGAGCGGACCGAGGATGTAGCCGAGCAGCATCGGCGCCGGCTCGCTCTCGGTCTTGACGCAGAGGTAGCCGAACAGGCCGAACATCGCGGTGAGTATCGAGTCGAAGGGGTTGTTCTGCACCGAGTAAACACCGATGGTGCAGAACAGCAGGATGGCCGGATAGAGCAGGCGGTAGGGCACCGTCAGCAGCTTGATCCACATGCCGATCAGCGGCAGGTTGAGGACGACCAGCATCAGGTTGCCCACCCACATCGAGGCGATCATGCCCCAGAACAGGTCGGGCTTCTGCGTCATGACCTGCGGTCCGGGCGCAATACCCTGGATCATCATGGCGCCGATCATCATGGCCATGATGGCGTTGGACGGAATGCCCAGCGTCAGCATCGGGATGAACGAGGTCTGCGCTGCGGCATTGTTGCCGGCCTCGGGGCCGGCCACGCCGCGGATATTGCCCTTGCCGAAGGGCTGGCGGTCCTTGGTGAGCTTCTTCTCGACCGCGTAGGAGCTGAACGATCCGAGCAACGCACCGCCACCGGGCAGGATGCCGAGGAACGATCCGAGCAGCGTGGAGCGGATGATGGAGGGCACGCAGTAGATGAACTCGTCCATGCTGGGCAGCAGCTTGCCGACCTTGGACGTGAACACTTCCCGCTTGTCCCCCTGCTCGAGGTTGAGGATGATTTCGGCGTAACCGAAGGTGCCCATGGCGATGGCCACGAAGCCGAGGCCGTCGGAGAGTTCCGGCACGCCGAAGGTGAAGCGCGCTACGCCGGAATTCACGTCGGTGCCGATCAGGCCGAGCAGCAGCCCGAGCACGACCATGGCAATCGCCTTGACCAACGAGCCATGCGCCAGCACCACCGCGCCCACCAGTCCGAGCACCATCAGCGAGAAGTATTCGGCGGGACCGAACTTCAGCGCCACCTCGGCCAGCGGCGGCGCCGCCACTGCGATCAGCAGCGTGGCTGCGGATCCGGCGAGGAAGGAGCCGATGGCCGCAATGCCCAGCGCTGGCCCGGCACGGCCCTGACGCGCCATCTGGTAGCCGTCAAGCATGGTGATGGCCGAGGAGGTTTCCCCGGGCAGGTTGACTAGGATGGCCGTGGTCGAGCCGCCGTACTGCGCGCCGTAGTAGATGCCGGCCAGCATGATCAGCGCCGAGGTCGGCGACAGCGTGAACGTCACCGGCAGCAGCATGGCGATGGTGGCGAGCGGCCCGATGCCCGGCAGCACGCCGATCAGCGTGCCGAGCAGCACGCCGATGAAGCAGTACCAGAGGTTGGTCAGCGACAGCGCAACGCTGAAGCCCAGGCCCAGATTGCTCAGTAGTTGTTCCATGCCTACCCCCTCAGCTCAGGCCAGACGGGGAACGGCAGCCCCAGACCGTATACAAACGCGGCGGCGGAGAAAATTGCCAGCCCTATGGAAAGGAACAGGATTTCCTTGAACTTGAACTCGTGCCCGGCCAGTGAGGCACCGAAGATCAGCGCGATGGTCGTCAGGACGATGCCGAGCGGCTTCAGCAGGTAACCGAACAGGACCGTGACCAGCAGGATCCAGGACAATGACCGCTTGCCGAACGAGGAAAAGAACAGCACGATGCCGACCCCGTTGGCCGCCAGCGCAACCCACGGATGAATTCCGACCAGCCAAGCCTGCTTCCAGTAGGCAAGGCCTCCGAGGACCACGCTTGCGAAGAAAAACAGGGGGCGAAACTCGAACAGCCGCCAGGGATGTTCAAGGTGCGAGGTGAAGGAACGCACCACCACCGCGATCCCCAGCAGCACCAGCAGGCTGCCCAGCCAGGTCGGGAAGTACGCCGGCCCCATGCGCAGCGCCGAACCCATGGAATAGTTCTGCGCCACGATCAAGAACATCGCGCCGAAGCCGATGTACATCCAGCCTGCCCAGAAGTCCTTGCCGTTCTTGATCTGCATAAGTCTCCCCGTCCTCTGAAGTCGCGACGTATTCTGCCACGATTGCGGATCGATGGCCATTGCGATTTTCGTTGCTCCTGCCGAAAACACTCGTTCAGGACCTTGTCAGCATGGATGGCGCCGGCGCGCGCCAGCACCTCAGTTGTCGCGCTCCTCTTCCCTGTCCATGTAGGCGACCAGCCGCGCGCTGGTCTGGCGCAGCCGCTGCGAGAGCATCATCACCAGCTCCATGAGGATCTTCGCGCCGAGGATCGGCTGCTCCAGGATGATGCGCGCCAGCGCCTCGCGCCTGAGCACGGCGACGATGGCGCGCTCGGCCGCCACGCAGGTGGCGAAGCGCGGCCCGCCGTCAATCATCGACATCTCGCCCACGGTCTTGCCGGGATCGAGCATGGCAATCAGGCGCGGCGCATTCCAGCGATCCTGCTTGAAGACCTCGATGCGGCCGTCGATCAGCAGCATCATGAAATCCCCGGCGTCGCCTTCGCGGATGATCTCGATGCCGGGCTCGGCGCGGAACACCTGCATGAAATGGCTCATGAGGCGTATTTCGGCGAGGTTGAAGTTCTCGAACAGCGGCGAGCGTTCGATCAGGGTATGCATCTGGCTGGCGTAGCCGGTGGCGTCGCCAAGCGGCTCCAGATGCAGCAGGCGGGTGTTTTCCGCAGCTTCGCTCATAGTGGCCCAGATTCGCCGCGCGCCTGGATCGGCGCGGCTGCGCTGTCGTTTATGCCCAATTATGCCCGGGGCGGCTACGCGGCACCCCGAAGCGCGCCGCCAGGGTGCGGTGTCGAACCCCCTCCTGGTCGCCAACCTCGGGCCTCTGGACGCGACCAGTTCGGTGCGCTCAGGAGATCAGCCACCAGCTCAGGCCCAGCCAACCCGCGAGGGCGACCAGCAGGTGCGGGTCCCGGAACAGGTCGCTCGCCGGGTCGGCGCCTGCGCCGCGCGCATACAGCGCGTAGAGGTAGCGAAACAGGCCATAGAGCACGAGCGGAAGGGTCCAGATCAGCTGCGCCGTGCCATGCGTGATCACGGTGCGCTCATCCAGCGTGTACAGCGCGTAGCCGAGGGCGGCGCCGGCCGCGCAGATCCAGATCAGCGGATCGAGCAGCGCCGGCGAATAATCCTGCAGCGAGCGGCGCTGCGAAACCGTGCTTTCCTCGCCCACGCCGTCTCCCGCGCCTGCTCCCGCACCCGTGTCCAGGCTTGCCAGTTCGGCGCGGCGCTTGCAGAAGCCGAGGAACAGCGTGAACATGAGTCCGCAGCCGAGCAGCCATCGCGAGGGCTCGATGCCGACGCCCAGGGTGCCTGCCGCGATGCGCAGCATGAAGCCGCCAGCGATCAGGAACACGTCGAGGATGGCGATGTGCTTCAGGCCGGCGCTGTAGCCCATGTTGAGCACGATGTAGGCGGCGGCAATGCCGGCGGCAGGCGCGGACACCACGGCGGCACAGGCCAGTCCCGCCACCACCAGCGCTGCTGCGCAGGCCAGCGCCAGCCGTACACCGACGTCACCGCGCGCGACCGGGCGTTCGCGCTTCTCCGGGTGCACGCGGTCGGCCTCGCGGTCCAGAATGTCGTTCAGCATGTAGACGCCGCTGGACACCAGGCAGAACCCCGCGAACAACAACAGGACGCGACCGACCAGTTCGCTGTCCGACCAGCCGTGGCCGAAGATCAGCCCCGCCAGCACGAATCCGTTCTTGACCCACTGGTAGGGGCGCATCAGCCGCCACAGCGCGGCGGCCCTGGCCGCGACGGTGCCTGCGGGTGCGGCGCGCTTCATCGGGGGGGCCTCATGGTGCGAACGTCATTGCGCAAACGTCAGGTGGACAACGTCGTGCCGGAGGCTCCATGGGGCACGCGTCAGCGGACGGGACACGACGCCCCCTCGAAATAGCGCTCGCAGAAATCGCAATGCCCGCGCGGCAGGTAGCCCGGCATGCGGTAGTAGCGGTCCTTCACCTTGGCCAGCACGCGCTCGCGGTAGGCCGCGTAGTTGAAGCCGCGCCCGAGCACGATGTGGAAGGTCGCCCCGGCGACATCGAAGGATCGGTACTCCACGCTGTCGAAGTAGGGCCGGTAGTCCTCGTCGCGCGGCGGCGACTTGCGCAGCACGGCGATGTTGCGCCCGGCGTACTTGCGGAAATCGGTGGCGATGTCGTCGTGGCGCGCATGCGAGGAGGCCTCGCCGAACACGAAGACATAGCGCCCGCGATAATACGACGTGGTGACCGCTGCGGAATAGCCGTCGGCGGCCAGTTCGAACTCGTCCTCGTGGGGCTTGAGCGCGGCGAGAATGTCGTCGATCCTGAAATGGAACACCGCGCCATCGTAGATGCGGCTGGCCTGCCAGCGCTCCAGCGGCTGGCTTGATGCGATGAGGATGGCCGCGACGTGGATGGCGCTGACGGCGCCGAGGAATATGGTCGATGCCTTGAGCGTGGGCCGCGAGAGCAGCAGCGCGCAGGCCGCAAAGAAGAAGGGCACGAAGGACAGCACCCAGTGCAGGCCGACCTGCTTGAAGGAGGAAAGCACCGCGAACAGCAGGAAGGGCAGGCCGCCCAGCATCACCAGCACGCGCAGCGGGGCATCGAAGCGCAGTCGTGCCAGCCAGCCGCGGTCCTTCGCCAGGGCTGCCAGCGCGACCGGCGAAAGGGTGTAGAGCACCGTGGCCGCGTACAGCACCGGCGTGCGCCAGGACCAGCCGGCATCGCCATGGCGGTTGTACAGGTTGAACATCAGGTTGGCCCAGCAATGCTCCCAGTTCCAGTACAGGTTGACGGCAACAAAAGGGATCGCTGCAGCGCAGGTGATCAGGAAACCGCGCCAGCGACGCTCCCCGCGAGGTGAGGCCAGCATGACGGCGAGAAAGGCGATGCCCAGCAGGGCGGCGAAATATTTCGACAGGCAGGCGAGGCCGAGGAACACGCCCGCGGCGACGAACCAGCCGCTGCCCTGCCCATCCGCCCGACGCGCCGCGCCGCCGCTGTCACTGCCTCCCCCATGCGCCCGCCAGAAGGCCAGGCCGGCGAGAAAGGACCACAGCACCAGTGGCGTGTCGGTGGTGATGAAGACGTTCCAGACGTGCACCGGGACCAGCAGCAGGCCGATCGCGGCCAGTGCCGCTCGGTCATCGCCATCCTTCGCGTCGGTGTCGGCACCGTCACTACCCGCATGGGCACCACCACGCCCGCGCAGCACGGCGTAGAGTGCCAGTGCCATTGCCGCCGGCAGCAGGGTGATCGGCAGCCGCAGCACCCAGGGTGCGTCGGACAGCTTCAGCAGCAGCGCAAGCAGCCAGCCGACCATCGGCGGGTGGTCGTAGTAACCGAGCGCCGGCGCCACGCCCCAGTAGATGAAGTAGGCCTCGTCGCCCGTGACGGGAAACACCGCCGATAACCACAGCTTGAACGCCAG
>VGIE01000098.1 GCA_016867955.1 Betaproteobacteria bacterium | reverse complement strand
TCCACAGGTCGATCAAGTTTGCATGCAGTGAGCACCCAGTCAACAGGAGCGACAAAACGTGACCCGAGGCGATGAGGAAGACGTCAAGCGAGACATGGCCATTGCGCGCCGCATGCTCGCGTCCGAATTTCCGTGGGAGAACCTGACAACGCAATTCGGCGCGCGCGTTCCGGGCGAGGCGGCATTCTGGATCGTCGGCCCGGAGTGCCCGGAGGGCGCGCTGCCGGAGGACGCGAGCAAGGTCGGGTTCGATGGCCGAGTGCTCCTGCAGGGTGCGGAGCCCGTGGCGCGGGCCGGCCTGCATGCCGCGATCTTCCGCGCCCGGCCCGATGTCGGCGGCATTTGCATCACTTCGTCGCCCAGCCATGCCGCGCTGGCCTCGCACACGGCGCCGCTGGCAACCTACTACCAGTACGGTGGCATCTTCTACCAGCGCTGCGCGCGGGTAAGCCTCGACTGCGAACTCGACTCGCCCGCCGGTGAAGCGGCCGCGGTCAAGGCACTGGGCACCAAACGCGCCCTGTTCATCGCCGGCTGGGGCGCGATCAATGTGTCGGAAACCCTGCGTTATGCCTTTGCCGAGGCCAATTGCCTGATGCTCAGCTCGACGCGCGAGATCAAGGCCCTGCGCATCGGTGGCGCGCCCATGTCGCACGACATCGCGTGCAGCTACCAGTCCAACTACCTCAAGCCCGATGTGCAGTTCCGCATGCAGATGTGGCTGGCCGCGGAACGGCGCATGACCGCCGGCGCGCCCGAGGTGTTCGGCGCAACGCTGCGGCGCTAGGCTGCCCGCAAAACCCGGACCAGGAGACATGCGTGAAGAAGCCCAACATCCTCCTCATCCTCAACGATCAGGAGCGCCAGCGCGACTGGCTGCCGGCGGGCGCAAAGCTGCCAGCGCGCCAGCGCCTCATCGACGTCGGGCTGGAGTTCACCCAGTTCTACACCCACACCTCGCCTTGCTCGCCATCGCGGCCGACGCTGTTTACCGGCCGCTACATGGCGCAGCACGGCGTGCTGGAGAACTCGAGCTGGCCGGCCAACACGCAGCTGCCGCTGGACATGCCGACGCTGGGTCAGCTGCTGCGCCGCGCCGGCTACCGCACCGGTTACAAGGGCGAGTGGCACCTGCAGTCGCGGGAAGTGCCGCAGATGGACGAATATGGCTTTGGCGACTGGGAAGGCAATGATTCGGCGTGGTGGGGCCTGCCCTGCACCGGCACCGAATTCGACGAGCCCATCGCCGAGCAGTCGGCGCGCTAGCTGCGCGCGCATGCGCCCGCATCGCAGCCCTGGTTCCTCACCGTGGCGCTGGTCAATCCGCACGACATCATGTGGTTTCCTCTCGACCAGCAGTGGTGGTGGAACGAGAACCCGGAATTCGTCGCGGGCGAGCGTGAGCGACTGGCGCGCCGCAACTGGGGGCGCAAGGACAACCTGCCCGGCTTCGCGCATCCGCTCGACGAATGGTTTTCCGAGCTGCCGCCCAATTTCGACGACGACCTGTTCACCAAGCCCGACGTGCAGCGCCGCTGGACACTGGAGCGCGAACGCCAGTCGCCACCCGGCTTCATGCGGCGCGACGACGCGCGCATCTGGCTGCAGCAGCTCAATTACTACGTCAAGCTGCACGAGTTGAACGACCGCTGCATCGCCAAGGTTCTCGGTGCGCTCGATGCCATCGGCGGCTGGGACGATACCATCGTAATCTTCACCTCGGACCACGGCGAGCAGTGCGGCGCGCACGGCTTGCGCTCTAAGGGCCCGTGGAACTACCAGGAAACCATGCGCATCCCGCTGTACATGCGTGTGCCGGGGCGCGCGCGGCCCGGATCGAAGACGGCGGCGCTGGCCACCCACGTCGACTTGGCGCGCACCATCGCCGAATTCGCTGGCGTCGACCTGCGTGAATCGGCGGGCCCTGCCGGCGAGAGCCTGGCGCCGCTGTTCTCGGATCCGCGCGCGAAGGTGCGCGACTACGTGCTGTTTGCCCAGGAGTGGGCCTGGTACAGCGGCGTCGAGCAGACGCGCTTTGCCAGCACCGGGATCTTCGATGGACGCCACAAATACTGTCGTTATTACGGCGTAGGCAGCGATGGTCGTGACACCGGCGGCAATATACTGACAGGCCCGATGCTGGTACCTCCTACCAGCAGCTTCGAGGACCACGACCACGAGTGGTACGACCTCGCCAGCGACCCGCACGAACTGGTCAACCTGGCGCACGACCGCGGCCGGCGCGCCGAGCTGCGCCGGCGATTCGAGGAGCTGCGCGGCATCGAGGGCGCCGCGTACGCACCGGTCCCCCGCTAGGCGCGTGCCCCGGGTAGCGCCGGTTGTCCTGAGGCATGCCCGGTGCTATCGTCGGACCCTTTTCCGCCGCAGTCGACCGGCGTTCCGCGCACAGTTCCGCAACAGCGCCCCGCGACGGCCGGCAATCGTCGACGACGCAATATTCCAGCAAACCCGCATGAGGAACCACTATGGCTGACACCGAGGACAACGCCACCGACAAAGCACAAGCGCCGAAGGCCGGCAACTGGCGCTCCAGACAGATCACCGCGGGCGTGTCGCGCTCGCCCAACCGCGCGATGCTGCGCGCTGTCGGCTTTGGCGACGCGGACTTCGACAAGCCCATCGTTGGGGTGGCCAATGGCTACTCCAACATGAATCCGTGCAACGCCGGCATACAGACCTTGGTGGACAGCGCCATGGCCGCGCTGCGCGCCGAGGGCGCCATGCCTCAGGTATTCGGCACGCCCACTGTTACCGACGGCGTCGGCATGGGCACCGAGGCGATGAAGTATTCGCTGGTGTCGCGCGAGGTGATCGCGGACGCCATTGAGACCTCGGTCAACGGGCAGAGCATGGACGGCGTGCTGGTGGTCGGCGGCTGCGACAAGAATATGCCTGGCGGCATGATCGCCATGGCACGCATGAACGTCCCCGGCATCTACGTCTATGCGGGCACCATCAAGCCGGGCCGGTGGAAGGGGCAGGACCTCACCATTGTCTCCGTGTTCGAGGCGGTTGGTGCGTTCTCCGCAGGCAGGATTGCCGAGGAAGACCTAGCCGGCATCGAGAAGAATGCCTGCCCGTCGGTCGGTGCCTGCGGCGGCATGTTTACCGCCAATACCATGTCGTCGGCATTCGAGGCGCTCGGCATGAGCCTGATGGGATCCTCGACGATGGCCTCGCCCGACGCCGAGAAGGCGGACTCCTCGGCCGACTCGGCCAGGGTGCTGGTCAACGCCATCGCGAATAACATCCGGCCGCGCGACATCATCACGCGCAAGTCCATCGAGAATGCCATCGCGCTGGTGATGGCTACCGGCGGCTCCACCAACGCCGTGCTGCACTTCCTCGCCATCGCGTCGGCGGCTGGCGTGAAGTGGACCATTGACGACTTCGAGCGCGTTCGCCGCAAGGTGCCGGTACTGTGCGACCTCAAGCCCTCTGGAAAGTACGTGGTCGTGGACTTCCACCGCGCCGGCGGCGTGCCGCAGGCGCTGAAAATCCTGCTCAACGCCGGGCTCTTGCACGGCGACTGCCTTACCATCACCGGGCAGACCCTGGCCGAAACGCTGGCCCACGTGCCGGACAACCCGCCTGCGGGGCAGGACGTCATTCGCAGCATCGCGAACCCGATCTACAAGCAGGGCCATCTCGCCATCCTCAAGGGCAACCTGTCCCCCGAAGGCTGCGTGGCCAAGATCACCGGGCTGAAGCAGACCTCGATCACTGGCCCGGCGCGCGTGTTCGATTCCGAGCCCGAGACCATGAAGGCCATCATGGCAAAGAAGATCCGCCCGGGCGACGTGGTGGTGATCCGCTACGAGGGTCCCAGGGGAGGTCCCGGCATGCAGGAGATGCTGGCGCCGACCGCGGCTCTCGTCGGGCAGGGCCTGGGCGACTCGGTTGGCCTCATCACCGATGGCCGCTTCTCCGGCGGCACCTGGGGCATGGTGGTCGGCCATGTGTCGCCTGAAGCCTACGTCGGTGGCGCCATCGCGCTGGTGAGGGAGGGCGACTCCATCACCATCGACGCCGGAAAACAGCTCATCCAGCTCAATGTGCCGGCGGCCGAGATCGCCCGCCGCCGCGCCGCGTGGAAACAGCCGAAGCCGCGCTACACGCGCGGCCTGTTCGCCAAATACTTGAAACTGGTATCGAGCGGCAGCCTGGGGGCCATCACCGACATGCCGGTGGAAGAAACTCTGCACGCCGGCAGACGGGCAACAGGCAAGGCGACGAGGAAGACGCCGGATAAGCGGGCCGACCAGCCCGCGGCAAAGCCGTCACGGAAGAGCGCGCCGAATAATGCCTTCGCGAAGAAGCTCGCAGCGAAAAGGCCTGGGAAGGGCATGGCTGCAGGAAAGCCACGTCGCGCGTCGTCGAAGCAAAAGTGACGGCAGGCAGGCAGGGCCGATGACCCGGCCCGGCAAGCTGATCTACGTCGTCAGCCCCAGCGGCGCCGGCAAGGACGCGCTGCTCGACCATGCCCGCGCACACCTGCCGCCGCAGGCCAACGTGAAGTTCGCGCGGCGCTGGGTCACGCGCCCGGCGAACGCCGGTGGCGAGTCGCATCATGCATTGACGTCGGGCGAGTTCGACGAGAAGGTTCGCGCCGGGGCCTTTGCGATGCACTGGCGCGCGCACGGCAACGGCTACGGCATCGGCCAGGAAATCCGCGACCGGCTGCAATCCGGGGCCAGCGTCGTGGTCAGCGGCTCGCGCGAACACCTGCCCCTGGCGCTGCGGGATTTCCCGGACCTGCATGTGGTGCAGGTAGTGGTGGACCCCGCGGTGCTGCGCGAGCGGCTGCTGCGACGCGGGCGCGAGACGCCGGCGCAGGTCGACGAGCGCGTGCAACGGGCCGCCCGCCACGCCATCCCGCAGGGTATTCCGCGCGTGGATGTGCGCAACGACGGGCGGCTGGAGGATGCCGAGGCCGACATGCTCGCCGCGATTGCGGCGATCGCCCGCGGCTGATCGCCGGGCGAAGCACACGGGATTCCCTTCGCGATCCGGCAGTATCTTCAGGCGCGGCACAGCTCGCGCAGTGTCGCCGCGATGCGCGGATGCGCGTCGAGCAGCCGCAGGAAGTCCCGTTCCGAACGCCCGCCCTTCGCCGCAATGATGGCCGCCAGCGCGCGCCGCTCGCGCGCACTCCAGCCGGCCAGCTTCATTTGCGCGACCACGGGCGCCCAGCGCTGCCAGGCCATCTCAATGTCGGCCCTGCGCCCCGGAAAGCCGGGGAACGAGGCAAGCCCCAGCCGCTGCGTCGCGAGCTTCGCACAGGTGGCCAGCGCCGCTTCGCGATCGGCGCCGCCCAGCGCTGCCAGCCGGTCTGCCGCCATGGCACCTAGGCCGGCGAGCCGCGGCCACAGTGGCGCGCGCACGCCCTCGGATTCGAAGTACAACGTGCCCGCTGCGAGGCGCCGCAGCGTCGCCGGCGAAGAGCGGTGGCCGGCATCGCGAGCCATGCGCGCAAGTTCGGCGGCTGCGATTCTGCGAATGGCGGTATCGCGCGGCCGGAACCCCAGCTTGTAATAGAACCACCACGCGCCGGAGGCGATGGCCTCGTCGTTGTGGTGGCCGAGCTGGTAGCCGTCCAGCGTGAAGGCGCAGGCGCCGAGCACGGCGCGCGCCGCGGCCAGCAGGCGCACGAAGACCCACGCGGTCGAGGCGCCGCGGAAGGTATCGAAGGAATTGAACGAAACGTCGCTGCATTGGAACAGGGTGTCGAGCTGCCCGTAGCCGATGGGCACCCCCGAGCGCAGTGTGATGAAGCCGTGGCTCGCGCGCAGCACCTGCCGGCGCGCGGGCATGATGCCGATGAAGGCCCATTGCAGTCCGTCGCCATCGTCGATCACCCAGACGTCATCGGGGTTGCCGTAGGCGATGCCGTCGATGTCGCGCGCGCGTGTGACCAGCGCGCCGAACGCAAGCTCGATGAGTTGCGCGCCCTCGGCACGGCTGGTGCGCCGTATCGCCTGCGGCGGGCGCCGCAGTTCGGCGCGCAGATTCGGGCGTTCGCGCCGCAGCGGCTGCGTAACGAAGGTGACCGCGGAGCGCGCGTGCCGGGCCAGCGTGCGCGAGGGCGTGTCGGCGCCCGGGCGCAGCACCAAGGGCGTGTCCAGCGCATCGAAGAAGGCCTCGCGCGAGGCGTCGTCGCCGGCGTAGGCCTCAACGCGGCGCACGAGGAAGGCTCCGCTCGCAATGCGCTTGCCGGCAAGGCGCGCAAGGGCCGCGCGCGGCACGGGGTTGCCGCCGCGCAGCCAGGCGGCCTCGATGGGCGTCATGATCAAGGGCAGCGCGCCGGCGAGCATGACCGGCTCGTCGAGCGCGTCCCAGTCGACCTCCAGCTGCGCCGGCCAGCGCGCGGCCAGCCGCCGGGCCGTCGGCCAGTAGTAGCGGTAGCGCAGGCGCGTCCCGGCAATGCCGGAATCGGTCAGCGCAATTCGGTGGCGCCGCAGGTCGAAGCGGGAAGCAAAACCTGCCAGCATGCGGTTCACCTGCGCCAGCACGCGGCGGTCATCCGGGTAGGCGCGCATGAAGCAAAGCAGTTCATGCAGGCGCAGCACGCTGCCGGCGGTGCCAAGGCGGCCGCGTGCCAGGCTGTCGAGCAGGACCCGCTTGCGCGTGGGAATGCCGGAGCCGAACTCGCCGCGCAGGGCTTCGAGGCGACGCAGCGCCAGTGCGGCTGTCATGGGCATGCGTGCGCATCCTGCAGGAAGGTAACATCGCCATTATGGCAAAACCGTTCTGCTTTCATGCTGTCATCGATGCAGGACATGCCTGCCGTGTTGCAAGCATCGTGGCATGCATGCCAGCAGCCCATGGCGACTGACGATTCCATGCCGGCGCCGGGCAGCCGCGTGCAGCGGCTGGGCCTGATTGCCGGGCCGATTGCGGCGGCACTGTGCTACCTGCTGCTGCCGGCGGAGTATCGGGCGGCCACCGGCGGAATGGCCGAGTTCCCGCATGCCGGCCGCGCAACGCTCGCAATGATGGCGTGGATGGCGATCTGGTGGCTGACCGAAGCGCTGCCACTGGCCGCCACCGCGCTGCTGCCGCTGGCGGCGTTTCCGCTGCTGGGCATCGCGACTCCGGCGAAGACCGCGGCGCCCCACGGTTCCGACATCATCTGGATGTTCTTCGGCGGTTTCATGCTGGCCGGGGCCATACAGCGCTGGGGCCTCGACCGGCGCATCGCCTTTCACACGCTGCGCTGGGTGGGCACGCGCCCGGATGCCGTCATCGGTGGCGTGATGGCTGCCACGGCCTCCATCAGCATGTGGGTGTCCAATACGGCGACCGCCGCCATGATGGTGCCGATCGCGCCGTCGGTGATCGACCTGGTGCTGCGTCGGCGCACCGGCGCCGGCCTCGCCGAACATGGTGGCATCCCGAGGCGCGCGACCGACGAGCGCGCCTTCGCCAAGGGGCTGCTGCTCTGCGTCGCCTGTGCCGCATCGATCGGCGGCATGGCGACCATCGTCGGCTCGCCGCCTAACGGCATCCTAGTGCGCTATATCGCGCAGGCCTACGGCGACGAGATCTCATTCCTGCGCTGGATGCAGTTCGCGCTGCCAACGGTGCTGCTGTTCCTGCCCATTGCCTGGTGGCTGATCACGCGC
>VGIE01000097.1 GCA_016867955.1 Betaproteobacteria bacterium | reverse complement strand
CGTCATCGGATAGGCGGGATGCAAAAGCACGGGAAGGTCCAGCCGCTGCGCATGCTCGAACATAGGCCGGAAGCGCTCTTCGTCGGGGAACTCTCCGGCGAGGTTGGAGTACAGCAGGATGCCCTTCATTCCCAACTTGTTGACGCAGCGTTCCATCTCGGCGAGCGACGCGTCCATATCCTGAAGCGGCAGCACCATGAGACCAAAGAACCGCGACGGGTGTTTCTTGGCGATATCGGCGATGGCGTCGTTAACCATTCGAGCGATGGCCGGACCGTCCTTGGCGAACAATTCCGGCCCGGGGTCGTTGATGCTCAGCGCGCTGATACCGATGCCGGAGGCGTCCATGTCGGCCAGCTTTGCGTCGACATCCATGTGCTTAGGCATCAACCGCCGCATCCAGTCGTTGACGACGATGTAGGTGCCGCCATCCTTCCGATAGACGTGCGGAGAAGTCTTTCGCTTTTCCATCAGCGCCACCAACTCGGGGATGAAGAGGTGGCTCTGGCAGTCGACGCTGCGGGCGGCCGGCGCGGCCGCCGAAGCAGCCGCCGCCAGACCCGAACCCGCAATGAACTCTCTACGATTTGCTCGGCTCATGTTTCCATTCTTGGAGCTCCCATCATAGCTCCTCAGAGGCGGCGAAATTGATCCGATCGGATTAGAACGTCAACCGACCGTTCCATCGTTCTGCCCGGGTCTCCGCGCGGTTGCAGATGAACCGGTTCGGTTCGTTGACCGTGTTGCCCACCAACTTGGCCCGCCAGGCAGTCTGTGCGGATTCATGAACACGCCGGAGCGGCCGCGCACCGCTGTCTTCGCCGCGGAATCGGCGGTGCCGGCGAAGCCGAGCCCCGGGGCCGGGTCTGCCGCGGGACGGCTATATTGCCCTTCGCACCGTTCCGTTCAAACAACGGCAGGAAGATTTCTTACGACACGATCCAGGAAATTTCAAATGTTTTTGGCTAGAATTCTGAGACAAATGTGGCTGATCCCAATAGATCGTTCCGCGCGTGGTTGCCTGTCATAGGAAGGCGGAATGCGGGTTTCGCGCATGGGTGGTGCGGAGCCGTGACCGTTTTCAATCGGTGTGCGCGAGTCGCGCGGGGAATGTACACGTGTTTGAACTGGAAGGAGTGCTAAGGAATGGCAGCCGTAGCGGGAGTTGATTTCGGGACGCTGAGTCTGCGTGTTTCGATCGTGGACAGCGAGCGGGGCAGGCTGGGCAGCGCGATCGCGGAATATCCGCTGAACCGGAGCGAGCACGATCCGGATTTCGCTACGCAACGGCACGAGGATCATCTTTCGGCGCTCGAAAAAGGAATGCGCGAGGCGCTGGCAAATGCTGGTATTTCGGGCGCCGCGATCGCCGCGATCGCGCTCGACACCACGGGGTCGTCGGTCATTCCCGTCGACGCGCATATGCAGCCGCTCAATGACTACTACCTGTGGTGCGATCATCGCGCGCACGAAGAAGCGGCCGAAATCACCCGCCATGCGCGCCAGGCGGATCTGGAGGCGATTCGATGGTGCGGCGGCGTGTACTCCTCGGAGTGGGGATTCTCAAAGTTGCTCCACTGGCTGAGGCACAATTTAGACAAGCGGGAACGATTCGCATCGGCGTTCGAGCATTGCGACATGATCGCCGCCGTTCTATGCGGCGTCACCGGGCCCTCGCAGGCAGCGCGCAGCGTGTGTGCGATGGGGCACAAATGGATGTGGAACAGCGGCCTCGGAGGCTTTCCGCCGGAAGAGTTCCTGACCGCCGTCGATCCCTTGCTGGCCGGAGTGCCGGCGAAACTCCATGGCCGCTATTTGACCTCCGACCAGCTGGCCGGCAGGCTCTCGCGTCAATGGGCGGAACGGCTCGGCCTTCCGGAAGGGATTCCCATTCCGGTGGGCGCGTTCGACGCGCACTGGGACGCCCTTGGCGCGGGCATCCGCGAGGGCGATGCCGTGAATGTAGTCGGCACTTCCACGTGCATCATGGCGGTGGCGAAGCACGCGGGCTTAATTCCCGGCGTTTGCGGCACGGTGAAGGGCTCGATCGATCCGGAACTCTTCGGAATTGAAGCGGGGCTGTCGGCGACGGGCGACATCTTTCAAGCCATCGCCCAGCGCGCCGGGAAGTCGGTGGCCGATTTGTTCGTCGGGTTGGAGAACTATCGGGGAGGCCAGACCGGGCTCCTGCGCATGACCTGGGACAACGGCGACCGCACCGTGCTGGTGAATGCCGATCTGGGCGGGGCGACACTCGGCTGGACACTGACCACGACCGCGCGCGACGAGCTGTTCGCCGCGATTGAAGGCACGGCGTTTCACACGCGCATTATTTTGGAGCGAATGTCGTCCCATGGCGTGCCGATTCATCGGGTAATCAACGGCGGCGGCATTCCGCAGCGGAACGACGTTCTCAATCGCGTGTATGCGAACGTGTTGAACAAGCCGGTGCTCGTGCCGGCGGGCGATGTGACGAGCCTGGGCTCGGCGATCTTCGCCTTCCTGGCCGCGGGGACGTTCCGGACCATCGAGGAGGCCCAGTCCCGATTGTGCCCCGGCTTCCGGACCGTGGAGCCGGACGCGCGGCAGGCGGCGGTCTATGAGACGCTCTTTGCGCTCTATAAAAAGCTCTATTTTGCGATGGGCGAACCGGGATCGGAGGCGGCCGGGATCGGTGACGTGCTGCCGCGGTTAAGGAAAATCGCGAGCGAGGTGCGCGCTCAGGCCTGACCGTAAGTGGCTTTCGCGCCGTGTTTGCGGTAGTAGTGGCGATCCAGTAACGCGCTTGAAATCGGCTCGGCGCTTGGATTCAGGGTCATGGCGTGAAACGCCATGCGGGCCACTTCTTCGAGAATAAAGCCGTGGCGCGCCGCTTGTTTGGGGCTCTTGCCCCAGGCGAAGGGGCCGTGGTTGGCTACGAGCACCGCCGGCATCTCAAGCGGATCGATGCCTTCGAAAGCCCGAACGATTACTTTCCCCGTGTTGGCTTCATAGGCGTCCGCGATCTCCTCGGCCGTCATCGGATCGGTGAGGGGTATCGCTCCGTGAAAATAGTCGGCGTGCGTCGTCCCCAGGCAAGGCACGCTGCGTCGGGCTTGCGCCCAAACGGTGGCGAAATGGGAGTGTGTATGCACGACGCCGCCAATGCCCGGAAACGCGCGGTACAGTTCCAGGTGCGTATCCAGATCGGAGGAAGGCCGCAGCGAGCCTTCGACGATCCGCCCGTCGAGCGCTGTCACCACCAGGTCCGCCGCCCGCATGGCGTCGTAGGCCACGCCGCTCGGTTTGATCACGACAAGTCCTTGCGCCCGGTCTACGCCGCTGGCGTTGCCGAAGGTATCGATGACGAGCCCCTGGCGCACAAGTTCGAGATTGGCGTCCAGCACTTCCTGGCGCAGCGCTTCAAGTAGCATTTAGTCCGGAATGAGCGCCCGCAGGTTCCGAACGCTGCGGACGGCCCATTCATCCTCCTTGACGACGGTGTCTTCGATGCGCTCGGCCGGCGGCGGCCACAACTCCAGGATGGCGTTCACGTCGCGTCCAGCCGAACGCAGGCGGTCGAGCAGCCACGGAACGTTCAACTTCCCGTCGCCCGCGGGCGTGCCCTCGATCACGAAGCCCATCATATGCGACGCGCGCCGGATGGTGAAGTCCTTCAGGTGCAGGCTGACCACGAGCGGAGCCAGTTCGGCCAGCACGGCTTCCGGGCCTTCCAGCGAGCCGAACGAGTTCACCGTGTCGAGACAAACGCCCACATGGGGGCTGTCGATACGGCGGATGATTGCGGCGAGCGTGGGAGCGGGGAAGCGGTCGTGATTCTCAATCGCGAGCACGACGCCGGCGTCCTTCAGGCTGCTGACTTGTTCCGAGACAATGCGCACCACATCGTCCGGCGAGGGATGATGGTCCGCCGTGTCCACGACGATGCGCAGGACCCGCGAGTTGAAGAACTGGCAAAGGGCGATATGACGCTCGATGTTGCCGCCTTGAATGCCGCGGGTGCCGAGTTCAACCTCAATGCCGAGAGCTTCTGCCCGCTCTTTCAGGCTTCCCAGACCGGGCCGGTCCAAGCCGTCAACGGGCATGTTGTCGGCGATTTGCACCAGTCGTAAGCCGAGCGCGGCCGCGCGCTCAACGAGGCCCAGCGGAGTCATCGGCTCGGCTGGCTGCGGCCAGCCCGGAACGCCACCGCTCCAGAAGTAGGCGAACGAGCCTAAGCCGAGCTTCATGCGACCGGCTTGGTGGTGATCGCCTGGATTTCGGCCATCACGTTTTCGGGCTCGAACACTTTGCGCCAATCGGGCTGGAAGATCGATTTCTTGCCGCGTTCGATTGCTTTCAGCGCGCCGTCGGAGAAAGGCGACCCGATGTAGCCGAAACAGATGCCGATGTCGACGTTGATGTGGCCGAGGATGAAGTCGATCGCGGCTTCCTTGGGGACGCCGCGCTTGACCGCCTCGTCGATCGCCTCTCGAATCACGACCATGCACGTGGCCACGACGGTTTCCGAAAGAGCGGGCTCCAGAATCGCCATTTGCTCGACCGTGACGCGATGGGCGCGCATCACCGGCGCGAACATGGCGCGGCACACGGCTTCGCCTTTGGCGTAGTCGCTTTCGGGGCCTTGCATCAGCGCGCAAACGATGTGCTGTTTCGCCTTGATGGCGCCGAAGAAGTCCATCTTGGCTTCCGGGTCGACTTCGTCGTTTACGACCGGCGGATGGCACGGATGAGTAACGAAGTAGGTGATGTCGGAACGGTTGGGCAGGACGCCCGCGTAGGGCGCGGCCGGGTCGAGACAGATCAGCATGGCGCCACTCTTCAGACCAGGAACGATTGACGGCGCGACTCGGCCGATCAGGTTATCGGGCAGCGCAAGGATCGCGACATCGGCTTCCGCGACGGCGACTTCGTGAGGTGTCGTGGTAAGGCCCCGCTCGCGAAGTCGCTCCACGCCAGCCTGGCTGATTTCCACGTAGAGCATCCGCTCGTCCGTGCGCCTCATGTTGTCGGCGATGCGGCACCCCATTTTCCCACCCGCTCCGAAGATAGCAACAGTTATACTCATAACACCACAGTCTAGCGAATAGCCGGAAAGGAATCAACGCCGAAGATGGAAGTCGTTGCAAGGAAAACAGGATCGGCCGGTCGAGCCCAAACTCCCGCGCACCCAGCCATCCGCGCTAACCTACTGGAAATAGTGCATCACTTCCATTTCATTCGGTTTTTCAACAAGGTGACCGGACGGCTGTGAACATGTCGATCACGGAGGGCGGACCGATGTGCCGCTGGCTGAACCAGATGACGCCCCGCGAACACCGGGAAATGCACGAAGGACGCGAGTATTCGGAACAACAGCTCGAGGCAAGGAGACCGCAAGCTTGAAGCAACTTGATATCTGCGTAATCGGGGCGGGGAACATGGGATGCGTGTACGGCGGGAACCTCGCCCGCATCGGTCAGAGGGTCTCCTTCCTCGACGTTTGGCCGGAGCACGTCGCCCGCATTTCCGAAGCCGGACTTCTCTTGGAAGGGCTGACCGGCAATTTCACCGTTACCGCGCGGGCGGCCCTGAACGCCGGAGAACTTCCCAAAGCGGATGTCGCGCTCATTTGTGTGAACGCCTATTCGACGCAAGAGGCCGCCGAGTCCGCGCGGACCGTCCTAAAGCCCGATGGATTCGCCTTGACGCTTCAAAACGGAGTGGGCAACGTCGAGATCCTGACGTCGACACTGGGCCCGCATCGTGTGATGGCCGGTCTCAGTTTTCAGAGCGGTGACCTGGCCGGCCCCGGCTCGATGCGCCACACCAACAACGGGCCCAGCTATTTGGGCGAACTGGATCGGAGCCGGACCGAACGGCTGACGAATCTCGCCGCCCTGTTCGAGCAAGCCGGACTGAATCCGGTTCTGGTGGACGACATCCTGGCGACGATCTGGTCGAAGTTCGTTCACAACTGCGGAATCAACGCGATTTGCGCCATCACGGGTTTGCGCCCCGGCCACATTTTGGAAGTGCCGGAATTGGACGAGTTTCAGTGCCGGATTATCGAGGAAGCGGTGGCGCTGGTGCGCGCCAAGGGCATCGTCCTTCCCGACGACGATCCGGTGGCCGTTATCCGCGAATATTGCTCGCACAAGTTTCACAGGCCGTCGATGATGCAGCACCTGGATCGCGGCCTACGGACGGAGATCGATTCGTTGAACGGGTACGTCGCCGCCGAGAGTGCTCGGCTGGGTCTTGCCGCGCCGTGCAACGATGCGTTGACCCGGCTCATAAAAGGCAGGCAGCACAAACCGAAGTCCGAGGCTCCGCTGCAATGAGCGCCAACCGCAGATGTGCCGTCGTTACCGGCGCCGGGCGCGGAATTGGCCTGGTCACGGCGCGAGTTCTTTGCGAGCGCGGGTTCGCCGTCGCGGTCAACGACGCCGACGCGGAGAGCGCGCACCGGGCGGCTGCCGATTTGTGCAAGGCAGGCCACACGGCGATCGCGGCCCGTGGTGATGTCACCCGCAAGGCTGAGGTCGAAGCGATGATCGATTCGGCGGAACGTGAACTGGGTCCGCTTTGGCTCTTGGTTAACAATGCCGGAAGCTATCACTCCGACCCGATCGAAGAGTTCCCGGAAGAGGCCTGGGACCACGAATTCGCCGTGGACGTCAAGGCGGTTTTTTTGTGCTCGCAGAAGGCGCTGAAAGGCATGATCGAACGGAAGGGGGGCCGCATCGTCGTGATGTCCTCCATTGCCGGGGAAATTGTGCGGACCCGACAGATCGCTTATTGCGCGGCCAAGGCGGCAGCGATCCATTTCGCCCGGTGTGCGGCGGTGGAAGTTGCTCCGCATGGAATTACGGTGAATTGCGTATGCCCGGGCATGACCGATTCGGCGATGCTGCGCAAATCCGCCGCTGGGCGGGGAAAAGGCCTGGAGGCATACGAGGAGATGATTCCCGCCGGCCGGCTTGCGCTCCCCGAGGACCACGCCAGTACGATCGCTTGGCTCGCGTCCGACGAAGCGCGCCACGTTACGGGCCAGGTAATCAGCGTGGATGGGGCGCAGTCGCTGTATCATCCGCTGACGCGGCAAGGCTAATCGATGCTCTTGTGGGTTGGTGGAATCGCCATCCAGTGGGGCAACTGAGTCGAAACCGGAATTTAGCGTTTCCGCGTCACGCGATGATGGGGCAACGTGACTCGAACGCGACCCCCTTCGCCCAAGAACAAGGTGTCGAACCTCGTTGATCTTCACAACGACGGGCCGCACACGGCGTCCGCATTTCGTTGAAACAATTGGTCGGGGCGACTGGATTCGAACCAGCGACCCCCTGCGCCCAAGTTGGCCCATCAAGGTTCTACAGACTACCCACCATTACTATAGCGTATCGATTTATCATGCAGTTACGGCCACAAGCGCGAAGCCATAGCAAACGAGAGCAATCAGTAGTTGTGGCGAGAAAACGGCGGTTGCGTCACAAGTTGCGTCACAATTTCCGTGGTCACCTCGACACCCTGGTTGGTACAGTCGCGGCGGACTAACAATCGCTCCGGCAACTCGCCGGTTGCCTTCAGATCAGCTACCGCCCGATGGGAGGCCGCATACGCGTCCAGCGTCACCTTGGCCGGTGCCTCGTCGCCCCTTCATCGCTTT
>VGIE01000096.1 GCA_016867955.1 Betaproteobacteria bacterium | reverse complement strand
GACCGCCTGCCCCGGGCCGTGCTTCTTGTTCGCCATTCGTAGACCCCTTCTTCCAAGTTGAAAAATACAACATTCAACCTGGCACAGAAAAAGCCAGTCAGGTCACGACGCACCTTTCGTGGGCCGGCCTGATGCTGCTGCTCGTGGCGCGCGGTGCGGGTGCCGTGTCGCTCGACCGCGGACTGGGGATCAGGTAGCACCGCCATGAAGCCACCGCGTGAAGCCGGTCATGATCAAGCCCGCAACGTCTGCGCGCGCAGGCGCGCGCTGCTGAGATTCGCCGCGGCGGCGTCGCTCGCGGGATTGATATCCGGGATGGCAGTCCACCGCGTTGTCCATGCCCAACAAGGAGTCCGCGTGGAAGACTTGCAAAAGAACTGGAAGACGTTGCTCGCCCCCGGCGCCAATATCGCCCCCAGCGCCGCGCCGCTGAAACTGTCGGACGACGAATGGAAGAAGCGCCTGTCCGGCCCGGCCTATGCTGTGCCCCGGCATGAAGGCACCGAGCGCCCGGGCAGCAGCCCGCTGAATGACGAGAAGCGACCGGGCATCTACGTGTGCGCCGGTTGCGCGCTGCCCCTGTTCAGCTCGGCAATGAAGTACGACTCCGGCACCGGCTGGCCGTCCTTCTTCACCACCATCCCGGAGGTATTCCGCACCCGCCTCGACTTCAAGCTGATCCTGCCGCGCACCGAGTACCACTGTGCCCGCTGCGGCGGCCACCACGGTCACCTGTTCAACGATGGCCCGCCGCCCACCGGCCATCGCTACTGCAACAACGGGGTCGCGCTGCGCTTCATTGCCAGGCACGCGTAGGCGCTCCCGCCTGGTATGCGCGAAACAGTCGCCGGCCTGTTGGCACTGCTGGTCGCGGGCTGCGCCGCGATCGTGCCGGAGGCGCCACTGTCGCCGGACACGATTTTCGCAATCACCCGGACCAACGTCCTGATCCGCTT
This sequence comes from Betaproteobacteria bacterium, assembly GCA_016867955.1. Lineage (GTDB taxonomy): Bacteria > Pseudomonadota > Gammaproteobacteria > Burkholderiales > SG8-39 > CAIYPG01. Next base: position 6,770 of record VGIE01000096.1, on the reverse strand, counting down.
CAATGCCGGCCGTCCTGGGCAGGTCGATTCCAGCCAGGCGGTCAGCGGCCTTGCTGCCGGCGAGAAGCTCCTCGGCATCGACTTTCGCCCGGCCAATGGCAGGCTCTATGCGGCAGGCTCCAGCGGCCGCCTCTACACCCTCGACACCGGCACCGGCGCCGCGACTGCGCTTGCCACGGGCAATTTCACTGCCCTGGTGCGCAGCGAAGCGCTGGGATTCGACATCAACCCGGTCTCGGATCGCGTCCACATCACCGATGGCAGCGGCAGCAATTTCAGGCTGCACCCCGAGACGGGCAGCCTGGTCGATGGCAACCCGATGCTCGCCGGCGTCCAGCCCGATGCAGGCGTGGGCTATGCGCGCGAGGACGTTCATTTCGGCAGGCCTGCCAGTGTCGTCGGAGTTGCCTATACCAATGGCCCGGGCGCCAGGGAAACGACCAGTTTCGCCATCGACGCGGCACAGGGCACGCTGGCGACCCTGGGCCGACCCGAAGGCACGACCCCGGCCAAGACCCCCTTCTGCCCCTCTGAAGGGCGATTGTTCACCGTAGGCCGGCTGGGAGTTCAGAGCGGCGCGCAGGTCGGTTTCGACATTCATCCGCTGCGGCGAAACGCCTACGCCACATTCCAGGGAGGGGAGCTATCAGCGCTCTACGCAATCAATCTTTTAACCGGCGAAGCAACGCGGATCGGCATCATCGGAAGCGGCGTTTCGGTGCTGGGCATTGCGATTGCGCCTTGAGATGAACCGGGCAGATGCCGAAGCACTGACTGCGCGTGACCTGCAGCGCCACAGGCTGCTGTGGGCCCTGATGGGCACAGGGCTGACCGCCTCGTCCGTCCTGCGCCAAGCCACGGCACAGAATCTGGTCCCGGAAATGCAAGGGGTGCACCGCATGGGGGGCGATGTGCGCATCAATGGCGCCGGCGCCACGCTTGGCGCGCTGGTGCAGCCCGGCGATGTGATCAGCACCGGCCTCAACGCCTACATCATGTTCGTCGTGGGCCGTGACGCCTATCTCGTGCGTGAAAGCAGCCGGCTGGAACTCGAGGGCCGGTCGCTGTTCGTTTCCTCGCTGCGGCTCATCACCGGCAAGCTGCTGGGCGTCTACGGCCGCAGTGACGCCCGCCGCCAGTTGAACACGCGTACGGCGACCATCGGCATTCGCGGCACTGGCGGCTACCTGGAAGCGGACCCGGGCAGGGCCTACTTCTGCCTGTGCTACGGGATTGCCGACCTGGAGCCTGTCGACCGCCCGGACCTGCGCCAAGTCTACAGTACAACGCATCATGATGCCCCTCGCTTCGTCTACGGGGATGGCCGCGTGGAGATGATGGAGAGCGCGCCCATGGAGAACCACGCCGATTCCGAACCCCTGCTGCTCGAGAGTCTTGTCGGCAGACGACCGCCACAGAGCTTTCTCGACCAGATCATGTGAGAGTCCGTAGCAGAATTGCTGTTTGGGGGCATCTGCCGCAGGGGAGCGCGAGGGGAGTATCCCCCGCACCGTGAGGCGCTCTCAGGCAGGCATTGGCGCACCGGCGATGGGCCCGGCGCATGAGCATCCGGCAATCCGGACTCGCCTTTTGGACAACCCCCCCCACTCTGCGTAAAATGGTTTTCGCTACGGCAGCTCAGGAAGTCGTTGCTGGCACGCCTTTCCCGGGTCACGCCCGTCATTGATCAACTCTTCACTTTGGAGAATCGAATGAACAGGATTTCCGCGCAGTTTTCGAGTTTGGCCGCCGCGCTCGCCATGGGGTTCACCCTGGCCGGTCCCGCCGGCCAGGCGCACGCCCAGACGACCACCCTGAAGAAGGTGCAGGACTCCGGCGAGATCGTCATGGGTGTGCGCGAGTCCTCCTCGCCGCTGTCGTTCACCCTCGGCAACAACCAGTTCGCCGGCTACCACATCGACCTGTGCCTTGCCATCATCAAGAAGATCAGCGACACGGTCGGCAAGCCGGTCAACGTGAAGTACACCCCGGTGACCTCGCAGAACCGCATCCCGCTGACGCAGAACGGCACCGTCGACCTGGAATGCGGCTCCACCACCAACAACGCCACGCGCCAGAAGGATGTGTCGTTCGGCCTGACCACCTATGTGACCGAAGTGCGCATGGCGGTGAAGGCCAAGTCGGGCATCACCAACATCTCGCAGCTTAACGGCAAGACCGTGGCGACCACGACGGGCACCACTTCGGTACAAACGCTGAGGAAGCACAAGGCCGCCGAGAAGGTGCAATTCAAGGAAGTATTCGGCAAGGACCATGCCGATTCCTTTCTCCTCATGGAGTCCGGCCGTGCCGACGCCTTTGTGATGGACGACAACATACTCGCCGGCCTGATCGCCAACGCCAAGGATCCCAAGGAGTTCAAGATCGTCGGCGAGGTGCTGTCGGTGGAACCGATCGCCGTCATGTTCCGCAAGGACGACCCGGGCATGAAGCGCGTGGTGGACTTCACCATCCGCGAGATGATGCAGAACGGCGAACTCGACAAGATCTACAAGAAATGGTTCCAGTCGCCGATCCCGCCGAAGAACACCAGCGTCAACCTGGCCATGGGCAATACGCTCAAGGCGCTGTTCAAGGCGCCGAACGACAACCCGATGGAAGCCTACGCCAAGTAGGCGGCACGGAAGCACGGCAGAGCACTCGACGCGCCCGCTGAAGGGCGCGTTTTTTTGTACTCGGCGCGGCCTGCGGCTCGTCGCCGGAATGCGGGTGCACCACGCACGATAAGAGTCAGGGCCAGGAAGGGAACCAGCGGCAATGAGCTTCCGCCTCGATTGGGAATTCTTCCTGCGTGACATCGGCGACGGCCAGACCAGTTACCTCGATTGGATGATCTCGGCCTGGAGCTGGACGCTGGCCGTAGCCGGCTGCGCCTGGGTGGTGGCGCTGGTGCTTGGTTCGGTCGTGGGCACGCTGCGCACCCTGCCGCCGCAGGGGATATCGCGTCTGTTCATCCGCCTGGGCGACGCCTGGGTCGAGCTGTTTCGCAACATCCCGCTGCTGGTGCAGATCTTCCTCTGGTACCACGTCATTCCCTCGCTGTTCAAGCCGCTGCAGGAAGTGCCGAGCTTCCTGCTGGTGGTGTTCGGCCTCGGCCTGTTCACCTCGGCGCGCGTCGCCGAGCAGGTGCGCGCCGGCATCCAGTCACTGCCACGCGGCCAGCGCTATGCCGGCCTTGCCCTCGGCCTGAGCACGGCGCAGACCTACCGCTTCGTGCTGCTGCCGATGGCCTTCCGCATCGTCATCCCGCCACTCACCTCCGAGGCGATGAACATCATCAAGAACTCCTCGGTGGCCTTCGCGGTGAGTATTTCCGAGCTGACACTGTTCGCCATGCAGGCGCAGGAAGAGACCTCGCGCGGCATCGAGGTCTACCTTGCCGTCACCTCGCTCTACATTGCCACCGCGCTGGTGGTGAACCGCGTCATGGCCTTCATCGAGCGCAGGACCCGCATTCCGGGGACCGTGGGGAGCGAGAAATAGTGTCCTGCCCCGCAGACATGAAGCGCCACGATTCCGGCGAAGTAGCGATTGCCATGAGACTTGGCCGCGTTCGCGACCGGGCCAGGCGCGCGAGGAGACAGGGTTGGGCGCCCGGCGACGAGCGCAATGACGAATGGGCGACCGGATCGAACAGGCGTGGCCAGGTCTTGCGAGTCGTTTGCGGGGGAGGACACTAAGTGGGCGCCCTCGACCTGTCGTTCTTCAACTGGGATCTGGTCACCAACTTCCTGGTCAAGGGCCTCATGTTCAGCGTGCAGCTCACGCTGATTGCCATGGCGGGCGGCATCGTGCTGGGCACGGTGATCGCGCTGATGCGCCTCTCTGGCCGCAAGTGGCTGGCGCTGCCGGCAGCCGCCTACGTCAATACCATGCGCTCCATCCCCCTGGTGATGGTGATCCTGTGGTTCTTCCTGCTGATTCCCTTCCTCATCGGCAAGCCGATCGGCGCCGAACTCTCGGCCGTGATCACCTTCACGGTGTTCGAGGCGGCCTACTACTCGGAGATCATGCGCGCCGGCATCCAATCGGTGTCGAAGGGGCAGGTCAACGCCGGCTACGCGCTCGGCCTCACCTATGGCCAGTCGATGCGCCTCGTGGTGCTGCCGCAGGCCTTTCGCAACATGCTGCCGGTGCTGCTCACGCAGACGATCATCCTGTTCCAGGACACCTCGCTCGTCTATGCCATCGGCGCCTACGACCTGCTCAAGGGCTTCGAGGTGGCTGGCAAGAATTTCAACCGCCCGGTCGAGGCCTACCTGTTCGCCGCAGTGGTGTATTTCATCATCTGCTTCTCGCTTTCATACATGGTCAAGCGGCTGCAGACGAAGATCGCCATCATTCGCTGATCTGGAGCAGGACATGATCGAAATCAAGGATGTATCCAAGTGGTACGGGAGCTTCCGGGTCCTCACCCACTGCACCACCCACGTGAAGAAGGGCGAGGTGGTGGTGGTGTGCGGGCCGTCGGGCTCAGGCAAGTCCACGCTGATCAAGTGCGTCAACGCGCTGGAACCCTTCCAGGAGGGCGAGATCGTCGTCGATGGCGTGTCGGTGGGAGCGCCCAGCACCGACCTGCCCAAGCTGCGCGCGCGCGTCGGCATGGTATTCCAGAACTTCGAACTGTTCCCGCACCTGTCGATCACCGAGAACCTCACCCTCGCGCAGACGCGCGTGCTCGGGCGCGGCGCCGAGGAGGCGCGCGACAAGGGCATGAAGCTGCTCGAGCGCGTCGGCCTCAAGGAACAGGCGCTGAAATTCCCCGGCCAGCTCTCCGGCGGCCAGCAGCAGCGCGTGGCCATTGCCCGCGCGCTGGCCATGGACCCGCTGTGCATGCTGTTCGATGAGCCGACTTCGGCGCTCGACCCGGAGATGGTGAACGAAGTGCTCGACGTCATGGTGCAGCTGGCGCAGGAAGGCATGACCATGATGTGCGTGACCCACGAGATGGGCTTCGCCCGCAAGGTCGCCAACCGCGTCATCTTCATGGATCTCGGCGAGATCGTCGAGGACTCGACCAAGGAGGAGTTCTTCGGCAAGCCGCGCTCCGAGCGCGCGGTGCAGTTCCTGTCGAAGATCCTCCACCACTAGCGCCCGCCGAGCACCACCGACGTCCTGCCGTTATCGAGACGCAGGATGCCACCAGCGGCACATCGGAGCGACCCATTGATTATTATCAATTCTCAAATGGAATAGTCCGCCACTCATGTCAGAATGAACATAATATGATCATTTATTTCCTGCGCTCGATGCACCCGTCGCGTACTGCACCCGCCATGACGTGTGCCTGCCGGCTGGCCGTCATGCTCGTGCTGGCGTTGCCGGTCTGCGCACAGGAAGCGGTTGGCGAGCGCGGCCGGGCCGCGCCGGGCGCCGCGAGCCGCGCCGAAGGCCCGAGGAGTGCCGACGTCCGCAGCGAAGCGCCTGAAGCCGCCAGCGGTCGCGCGGACAGACCGCTCGTCCTCGCGCGCCGCCACATGATCGTGGCCGCGCATCCGCTGGCCGCTGCGGCCGGGCGCGAGGTGCTGCGCGACGGCGGCAACGCCGTGGATGCGGCCATCGCCGCCGCCTTCGTCCTCAATGTGGTCGAACCGCAGTCCTCGGGCATCGGCGGCGGCGGCTTCCTGCTGCACTTCGAGCGCAGCTCGCGCGCGCTCTCGGCATGGGACGGGCGCGAGATCGCACCCTTCGCCGCGCTGCCGGATCGCTTCCTCGGCGCCGACGGCCGGCCGCGGCCGTTTGTCGAGGCGGTGGGCTCTGGCCTTTCGGTGGGCGCGCCGGCACTGCTGGCCATGCTGGAGGCCGCGCACAAGGCCCATGGGAAACTGCCCTGGGCCCGCCTGCTCGAACCGGCCATACGCATCGCACGCGAGGGCTTCGCGATTTCGCCGCGCCTGGCCGCACTCATCGCCGCGGACACGCTGCTGCCGAAGAGTCCCACGGCACGCAGCTACTTCTTCCATGGCGACGGTGCGCCGAAGCGTGCGGGCGAGCGCATCGCCAATCCGGCATTGGCAGAGGTCTTCGCCCGCGTCGCCGGCGAAGGCGCCGAGGCCTTCTACCGCGGCGAGATCGCCGCCGAGATCAGCGCCGTGGTACAGGCGGCGGCCATCCCGGGCGACCTGACGGAGTTCGACCTCGCGGCCGTGGTGCCGCAGCGTCGCACGGCCGTATGCGGCGCCTACCGAGCCTACGCCGTGTGCGGCATGCCGCCGCCGTCGTCGGGGGGCATCGCCGTGGCCCAGGTGCTCGGCCTGCTCGAGCGTCTGCCGATCGGCCGCAATGCGCCCGACTCGCTCGAAGCCGTGCATGCCTTTGCCGAGGCCGGGCGCCTCGCCTACGCCGACCGCGACCACTTCCTCGCCGATCCGGACTATGCCGACCAGCCGGTGCTCCGGCTGCTCGACCGCCGCTATCTAGCCGCGCGCAGCGCCCTGATCCGGCCCGATCGCAGCATGAACTCCGCGACGCATGGCGAGATCCCCGGACTGCCGGCGCGCGGCGCCGACCGCTCGGCCGAGTTGCCTGCGACCACGCACCTGTCGGTGGTGGACGGCGCCGGCAATGCCGTCGCGCTCACCGCCTCCATCGACTCGGCCTTCGGCAGCCGCATGATGGTGCGCGGCTTCCTGCTCAACAACCAGCTGACCGACTTCTCTTTCGTTCCAGACAGCGCAACTGAAGGCGGCAAGGCCCCCATCGCCAACCGTGTCGAGGCGGGCAAGCGGCCGCGCAGCAGCATGGCACCG
>VGIE01000095.1 GCA_016867955.1 Betaproteobacteria bacterium | reverse complement strand
GTCAATCGCGCGTTTTCTCCCACCGAGGAGGAAGCGAAGTGGGCCGAGGACGTTTTTGCCGGCAAGGACGAGGCGGAAGCGCAGGGACTCTCGGTCTGGGTCAAGGACGGCATGATGATCGACGACGCCATGATCGCGCGTGCCACCAACATCATGAACACTGTGCGCATGAACCAGGAGCGCGCCGCGAAACGGAAGTGAGCTGATCAAGACCTTCGCGCCGGCATTGCGTTTGCGCGCGTGGCGATGCCGGGTCTAATCGATGCAATCGTGTGGATTTCCAATAGATGGAGGAATAACAATGGGTTTCTATCCTTCAGTCAACGTGGGCAAACGAGCATCCGGTGTGGTCTTGGGCAGTGTACTGGCGCTCGCTGCAGGCGCCGCCCTGTCGCAGGGGGCATGGAATGAGACGGTGGCCAAGGCCAAGAAAGAGGGTACGGTGGTGCTGTATACATCGGGCCTGGGACCGACACTGCAGGTCATCATGACCGAGTTCACCAAGTCCACCGGGATCAAGGTGGAGGGCCTGATGGTCAATTCCGGGCCGCAGCGCCAGCGCGTGGGCCGCTCCGTGCAGGCCAGGCAGGTGCAGGTCGATGTGCTGATCAACAACGACTCGCCATTCCTCGAGGAACTGCTCAAGCAGGGCGAACTGCAGGACCTGAAGGACCTGCCGGAAAAGGCGAGGTTCCCGAAGGAATGGTGGAAGGGCGCCTGGCCCATCGTCGGTTCCTTCAGCCAGGTCATGCTGGTGAACACGAAGTTCGTCGATCCGAAATCGATCAAAGTGTGGACGGACATACTCGATCCCAAGTACCGCGACAAGATCGTCATCATCACGCCAGCCGCCGGGCTCGGCGTCATGACCTTCTACACCAATATCATCGACAGCCAGGGCTCCGATTTCCTCAAGAAGCTGGCGGCGCAGAACCCCACGGTGGTTGCCACTTCGGTCGAAGGCAGCCAGCTCGTGGCCGCCGGGGAGAAGTGGATCTACACCACTAACGTCGCCTACAACACGGTGGCACTGAAAGACAAGGGCGCACCGGTAGAGGACGTCTATCCCCCGCCAATCAGCGTGGTGGCCTACCCCGCAGTGGCGATGAAGAACGGCCCGAACCCGAACGCCGCGCGCTTCATGGTCAACTGGTTTCTCACCAAGGAAGGACAGCGCGCGATCTGCGGCCAACAGCGGCTCACCTGCAGCCTGCCCGGCATCCCGGATTCCCTGCCGCTCGCCAAGGGCTACAAGGTCTATGATCCGAACGAAGTGGCGGCCCGCCAGGTGACAACGCTCGGCCTGTACAACGCCTACCTGCGCAAGTAGTGGGGCAAGGTGCCAGCGCACAGCGCCGGCCGCGGTGATGGCGACGGGTAAGGTTGTTGTCATTGGCGCCGGTGCCGTCGGACTCCTCTATGCGGGAGCCATGGCACACGTGCATCCCGGCCAAGTCACTCTGGTCACCCGTCGCCAGAGCGCGAGGCAGACACTGCCGCCGGGCGTCACGCTGACCTGGCCCGACGGCCCGCCTTCGCGTGTCGAACGGCTCGACGTGCGCCTGCCGCAGGAATGCCCGAAAGTCCAAGCCGATGTGGCCCTGATTGCCGTGGCGGCCTATGACAGCCTCGAGGCCGGCCGCATCGCCCGCTCCCTGCTGAAGCCCGACGGCATCTGCATCACGCTGCAAAACGGCCTCGACAATCAGCCGGCAATCGCGCAGTCACTGGGAGCGGCGCGGGCGCTGCAGGGGGCGACCTCCTTTCCGGTTCACCTGCCGGCCGCGGGCGAGGTCAGCATCAACAGCCGCGGGGCGACCTGGCTGCCGCCCCTGGACGCGGCGTTTGGCTGGCTGGCGCCCTGGCTGGCCGAGGCGGGGCTCAACCCTTCCACCATCGCCGATCCGGTGGCGCTGGGCTGGCGCAAGACGGCCATTGCCACCAACGGCTACCTGTCACTCATCCTTGCCAGCCCCATGGGCCGCGCGATGCAGAGCGACGCGGCGCGCCGCGTGGCGGAGAAGGCCTGCCTCGAGATCCTTGACGTTGCGGATGCATCGGACGCCGTCCTCGACCGCGACGATGTCCTGCGTGCACTGCGCGCGGCTTGGACGAACAGCAGCCCCGCTGCGCGCTCCTCGCTGTACAACGACTACATTGCCGGTCGCCGCACCGAGCTCGACGAGCGCCTCGGGGCGGTGATCGCGCGCGGCGCAGCGCGGGGCGTGCCGGTGCCGACACTGGAGCTGCTCTACCTGCTGGCGAAGGCGCGTCTTAGCCTCCCGGCATGGGGCAGGAAGAGGCGCCGGGGTCGCTCGCGGAACGCGGCGGAGGAAGCGGCGCGGCAAGGCGCGGGACGGATCGCAAGAAATTCGCCGGCATGAACAAGGCAAACAACCCTGCCGCCGACGGGCCAGGGCTTCTCTCGGCGTTGCGCAGCGCGGCCCTGTACCGCCGCAAGGCCCTTGTGAGCCTGCTGCTGGCGGTGCTGCTCGCGCTGATGGTGATCACGCCCATCGGTGCGCTGGTATGGCAAAGCCTGTTCGACGAGAAGTCCGGTGAGTTCACGACGCACGCGTACTCGGCGACCTATGGCGCAAGGACGACCTGGAACGCAGTTCGCAACACGCTGTGGATCATCGGGATCGTCGAAGTCGTGGCGGTGGTCGTGGGCACGGCGCTGGCCTGGCTCCTGACCGCCTGCGACCTGCCCGCCCGGCGCTGGCTGATGTTCATCCCGCTGTTCCCGCTGCTGTTTCCGCCGCTGCTCTCGGCCCTGGGCTGGATCTTCCTGCTCACGCCCGGCGTGGGTTTCGTCAACGTCGGCCTGCGTGCCCTGCTCGGGCTGTCCGGCGATACCGGTCCGCTGTCGATCTACTCGATGCTGGGCATCGGCTGGGTGATGGGCATCTACAGCGTGCCCTATGTGTATGCGGTGGTGGCGCCGGCGCTGGAAAACCTCGACACGCGGCTGGATGAGGCGGCGAAGATGTGCGGTGCGACCACGGCCGAGTGCTTCTGGACCATCACGGTCAGGCTCATCATGCCCGCCATTGGCGGTGGCGCACTTTTCGCCTTCGTGGTGTCCGCTTCCGAGTTCACCATTCCGCTTCTTATCGGCACTCGTGCGCACATCGACGTGGTGTCGACACGGTTGTACGAGCTGGTGACGGGATTCCCGGTTGAGTTCAACCAGGGCGCGGCGCTGGCCATGGGCCTGCTTGGCGCGGTGGCGGCGGTGACCGCGCTGCAGCGCTGGGTGACCACGCGACGCTCCTACGCGACCATCGGCGGCAAGGGCAGTCGGCGGGAACTGGTAAAGCTCGGGCCCTGGCGCTGGCTGATAGCCGCGGTCATCCTGGGGTACCTCGCAGTCACGGTGATCGTCCCCTTGCTCGCCATAGTGGTGGTGTCCTTCCTGCCGTTCTGGAAGGTGGGCGACTACGCCTTCACGCTGGCCAACTACGAGTATGTGCTGTTCAAGCAGGTCGGTACCGGCGCGGCCTTCGTCAACAGCGCACTGCTAGCGGTGGTCGGCGCCACGCTCTCCGTGGTGCTGGCGCTGTTCGTCGCGCATGTGACGCTGCGCACCCGCACGCGCGTCAACGCGCTGCTGGAAACAGTGACAGGCCTGCCGCTCGGGGTGCCCTCCATCGTGTTCGGCACCGGCATGCTCATCGTGTACCTCCATTCGCCGATTGCACTGTATGGCACGCTGATTTCGCTCCTCGTCGCCTACGTGGCACACTCGCTGCCGATCACCCTGCGGCCGGTAAGCGCCTCCTACGTGCAGCTCGACGGCGCGCTGCTCGAATCGGCCTACATGTCCGGTGCCTCCGGCAGCCGAACCATGGTCGATGTCGTGCTGCCATTGCTGCGGACCAGCATCATCAGTGCATGGGGCCTGACCTTCGTCATCCTGCTGCGCGAAATGCCGATCTCCATCATGCTGGCCACGCCGGGCAACAACGTCATCTCGACCTATCTCTTCACGCTGTACGATTCGCAGACCTTCCCGGCGGTGGCCGCGCTGGCCGTCGTGATTTTCCTGGTCAGCGCCGGGGGTCTCGCGCTGATCTTTGCGGCCTCGCGTCTGTGGCGGCCCGCCACCGGCGCCGGGCGCTGACGGCGTGTTGAACATGGAGCAGTCCCCGACCACCCGATGCCGGAACGAGCGCCGCCACCCATCAGGATCACCGCAGCCATGAGTTATCTGAACATCGAACGACTGGACAAGACCTTCCCCCGTGTGCCCGGCGACAAGGAGTCGCACGCTGCCCAAGGCGGCGTGCATGTCGTGAACGACATGTCCATTTCGGTCGAGGAAGGCGAAATCGTGGCGCTGCTCGGCGCCAGCGGGTCGGGAAAGACGACGCTGCTGCGCTGCATCGGCGGACTGGAGACGCCGGATGCAGGAACCATCTCGGTGGCCGGCAGGCCGCTGTTCTCGGTCAAGGCCGGCGTCAACGAACCGCCGCACCGCCGCAACATGGGCATGGTGTTCCAGTCCTACGCGCTGTGGCCGCACATGTCGGTGGTACAGAACGTCGGCTATCCGCTGGTGCGCCGGCGCATGCCGGCAGCCGACATCGATGCGCGGGTGCGCCAGTACCTGGAGCTCGTGGACTGCGCCGCGCTGGCGGGCCGCTATCCCCACCAGCTTTCCGGCGGCCAGCAGCAGCGCGTGGCGCTGGCGCGCGCGCTGGTGGCCGAACCCAGCCTCGTGCTGTTCGATGAACCGCTGTCCAATCTCGACGCCAACCTGCGCGAACAGCTGCGCTTCGAGATCCGCGAACTCAAGCGGCGCATCGCGTTTACCGGTGTATACGTGACCCACGACCATGCCGAGGCAATCTTCATCGCCGACCGCATCGCCATCATCCGCGACGGCTGCCTCATGCAGATGGGCTCGGCCGACCAGCTTTACGATGCACCGGCCAGCAGCGACGTGGCAAACTTTCTCGGCTTCACCAACACCCTGTGCGGGCATGTCGAACGCGGCAACGACGCCGCGAACGGCACCGCGGCGCTCGTCACCAGCGCTGGTCGCCTGTCAGTATTGATATCGCGGATGCACGGTGGGCAATTTGGTAATGAAAGATTTGTCATGAAATGTCACCCGTCCCGGACGCAGATCGAAGAGGCCGGCATTGCCGCGGCCATTGCCACGCCCGGACTGGGTGGGCGCATCGTGGACCGCGTGCGCGTTTCGGCGGACCGCACACAGTACGTTGTGGAGATCGGCGCGGGCATCACCTGGCAGTGCACCGGCCGGCAAAAGCAGGAACTCGACATCGGCACCGCGGTGGTGCTCAACCTCGCCCCCGAACACCTTCACCTTTTCAGGGAATGACAGGACCGATACCATGAAGATCACTGCCGTGGAGCTCTACCTGTTCGACCTGCCGCTGCCCAATCCGCTCGCCAACCCGATCACCAGCGGGGCGACGGTGGCCACCATCCTCGCGGTCGTGCGCACCGCTGAGGGCGTCACCGGCCAGGGCTACGGCTGGACCATCGGCTCGCAGCGCGCCAGGTTCATCACCGGCGCCACGGAGGTCGCAGCGCAGTTCGCGCTGGGGCACGACCCCACGCGCATGGACGCGATCTGGAGCGACTACGAGGCATTCTCCAATTTCGTCGGCACCAGCGGCCTGGCCACAATGGGCATGTCCATCCTCGACATCGCCTTCTGGGACATCGCCTGCCGCTCGCTCGAAATGCCGCTGTGGAAGCTGCTTGGCGGACACAAGGACAAGGCATGCATGTACCTCAACATGATCTCGGCCGATGCCTCGGGCAAGGCGCCCACGGACGAACTGCACAAGGCCTTCGAGGCGGGCTGGGCCGCCGGCTACCGGCACTTCAAGGCGCGCATGGGCCTTAATCCGCCGAAGGTGGACGCGCAGCGCGTGCGCGACCTCGTCGACGCCATGGCTGGCCGCGGGCAGCTCGCCATCGACATAGCGCAGCGCTGGGGCACCGTGGAGTCGCCCGCCGCCTGCTATGAAATGGATGACATCGGCCTGATGTGGATCGAGGACCCGTTCCACCAGGACAACTATGCCGGCATGCGCGCGCTGGTCGAGAGCCTCGATACGCCGATCTGCACGGGGGAGAACGCCTATGGCATGCGCGGCGCCGTGCGAATCATGGACGAGATCGGCTGTCCCTATGTCATGCTGGACCTCGAGCGCTGCGGCGGCATCACCGGCTGGCGCAAGGCTGCGGCAATCGCCGAATCGCGCAACGTGCGCATGACCACGCATGTCTACCCGCACATCGGCGTGAACCTGGTGTGCGGCACGCCGTCGGCCACGATTGGCGAGTACCTGCCGTGGTGGGACGACCTGCTGGGCGGGCCGATCACGGTGAAAGATGGATATGCACATCCGGCATCCGCGCCCGGCGTCGGTGCCGAGGTGGCAGCGAGCTGGTTTCCGCGCGCCGTGTGGCGCACGACGATCAAGAATTAGGCCGCTCGCGCAGCCTGACGGGAGAAACCGCAATCGTAGTCGCTGCGCCCGGCAAGAAGTTTCAAACGACTTAAGGAGGCCATGATGGCTCGCAGTTACAACGTAGTGGATGCTGACGCACATGTGCTCGAGCCGGCGGATCTGTGGCTCAAGTATCTGGAAGACAAGTACAGAAGGGACGCCCCGCAAATGCTGCACGATGCCAGCGGCGCGGAGATGTTCCGTGTCGAGGAAGGCAACATCGTGCAATTCGGCAAGACCATCCCGACCGGCTTCGCGGCGGTGGGGGGCATCGGCATGCGCGAGGGAGTCAAGCCTGAAGGCACATCCTATTTCGACGGCAAGCCGGGCGGCTTCGATCCGCATAAGCGAATCCCCGACATGGATGCCGAGGGGATCGACTGCACGTTCCTCTACCCCAGCCTCGGCCTGTACATGGGCGGAATCCGCAACCCGGCACTTGCCGCAGCGACGTGCACGGCCTACAACCGCTGGCTCGCCGATTACTGCAGCCTGTACCCGGAACGCCTGTTCGGCGTGGCCATGGTGCCGATGCAGACAGTCGAAGGCGCGGTGAAGGAGATCGAGTTCGCCGCGCAGAAGCTCGGAATGAAGGCAGGCTTCATCCGCCCCAACCCCTCTGCCCACCGCTTCCTTCACCACCCGGAGAACGACCCGATCTGGCGCGCCTGTGAAGCGAACGACTTCGCCATCGCAGTGCACACGGCGTCATCGAACGTCGGCATGTCGGTGCTGGGCGATGATCGTTTCGGCACGCCGACGGGCACAGCCTACGCGGTCAAGCACGCCACGACGCACACGCTGGAAATGATGGCTGCGGTCACCAGCTTTGTCATGTGCGGCGTGTGCGACCGCTTTCCCGAACTGCGCGTGGGCTTCATGGAAGCGGGCGGCGGCTGGGTGGCCGGCTGGCTCGACCGCATGGACCGGCATTTCGACGACAAGTGCATGAACGACACGCGCCTGAGCATGCGCCCGAGCGACATCTTCCGCCGCCAGTGCTTCATCTCCTTCGAGCCGGTGGAGGGGACGCTGCCGCTGCTCGCCGACTACATCGGCCGCTCGAACATCCTGTGGGCGACGGATTATCCGCATTCGGATGGTTACACCGACGCGCCCGGCATGATCCGGCGCATGAAGATGCCGGCGGATCTCGAGAAGACCATCTTCTCTGCTGGCGCCAAGCGACTGTACGCCATGAAGGGCTGATCGCCCGACCACCAAAGCATTGTTGCAGCAACCAGGGGAG
>VGIE01000094.1 GCA_016867955.1 Betaproteobacteria bacterium | reverse complement strand
GCCGGGCAGTGGCGGCCGCCGGGGCGACCGTCCCGCTCGCGTCCGCCGCCGCGGCGTCCCGCGCCCGCATCGCCCAGGCAAAGCAGACGGTGCCGACCGGATTGTGCGCAGTGCCGCCGAGCGGCCCGGCCACGCCGGTAATCGCCAGCGCAAGCTGCGCGCGGCTGTGCGTCAGCGCGCCGACGGCCATTTCACGCGCGGTCTGCTCGCTGACCGCGCCGTGGCGCTCGATGGTGTCCGGGGACACCCCCAGCATTTCCTGCTTGGCAGCGTTGGAATAGGTAATGAAGCCACGGTCGTACCAGTCGGAACTGCCGGAAACAGCCGTGACAGCCTGCCCGACCCAGCCACCGGTGCAGGACTCGGCGGTTGCAAGCATGAGACTGCGCTCCCTGAGAACCGCACCCAGGCCCGCCGCGAGGGCGGATAACGTGTCGTCGATCAAGATCGATTTTCCCCGGGTTCAAGAACGCCGGACAATGCGCGGGAACACTCCCCTCGCGCTCCCCGACAGCAGATGCCCCTGACGCCATTTCTCTCGGGGCCTCCAGACAATGTCGCCTGGCAGCAATCTTCGGGCCGCGCCCCCGTGGCGTCAACCCGTTGCATGCGCGCGCTATCCGAACAGGCGCTGGTAGAGCGCGAGCGCCAGCAGCGTGTAGAACGCGGCGAATATGTCATCGAACATGACGCCGAAGCCGCCCTTGACGGTGCGGTCGAAATACCGGATCGGGGGCGGCTTCAGGACGTCGAACACGCGGAACAGCAGGAAGGCCGCCAGCCACCACCACAGCCCTGCCGGCACGACGAACAGCACGATCAGCATGGCGACCACCTCGTCCCAGACCATGCCGCTGTGGTCGGCGATGCCCATGGCGCGGCCCGTCACGCCGCACGCCCAGACACCCAGCGCGAACAGCAGCGCGATGGCGGCAATGTGCGGGAGCACCGGCAGATGGGTCGCGAAGAGCACATGGATCGGAAATGCCAGCAGGGTGCCGACCGTGCCCGGCGCCACCGGGGCGAGCCCCGTCCCCAGCCCAAGCGCAATCAGGTGCGCGGGATGCCTGAGCATGAATTTCGAATCGGGTCTGACGATCATGGCTGGAAGTGATCGTAGCCGCGGTGGGCGACCGCCACCGGGACGCCGTCGCGGCCGCGCACCACCACGCGTGGCGCGCCCGGCTGAATCACGCCGATGCGGGTCAGCGGCAGCTGCAGTTCCTGCGCCAGGGCATCGAGCTGGGCGCGCACCGCCACGGGGGCGGTGAATGCGAGTTCGTAGTCATCGCCACCGCCCAGCAGGTACTGCTGCGCCAGGCCCGTGTCAGTGCAGGAACTCAGCGCGCTGGAGCGGGGAAGCAGATCAAGGTAGATATCGGCTGCAACCGACGAAGCCTCTGCGATGTGCCCGATGTCGGCGGCGAGGCCGTCGGAGACGTCGATCGCGCTACTGGCCAGTCCGCGCAGGCGGCCGCCCAGCTCAAGTCGCGGTTCCGGGCATTCAAGCCGGAGGCAACAGGCCGTGCGCAGGTCCTCCGGCAGTTCGATCCGGCCCTGCAGGCAGGCCAGTCCCAGAGCCGCGTCGCCGGTGCTGCCCGACAGCCAGATGTCGTCCCCCACCTGCGCGCCGCTGCGACGCAGTTCGAGGCCCGGGGGCACTTCGCCCGTGACGGTGACGGACATGGCGAGAGGGCCACGGGTGGTGTCGCCGCCAATGATGTCGACGCCGGTGCTCTCCGCCAGCGCAAGGAATCCGCCGGCAAACGCGGCGATCCATGCCTCGTCGGCCGCGGGCAACGCGATCGACAACAGCGCCCAGCGCGCATCGGCGCCCATGGCGGCCAGGTCGGACAGGTTGACGGCCAGGGCCTTGTGGCCCAGCCGGCGGGGGTCGGTCCCCGCCAGGAAATGCGTGCCCTCGACGAGCATATCGGTGGAGACCGCCAGCAGCATGCCCTGTCGCGGCTTGACCAGCGCGCAATCATCACCGACGCCGAGCACCGCCGACGGCGCCGGCCGCGTGAAATACCGCTGGATCAGTTCAAACTCCGAGGCCACGGCGGCTTTCACGGATCAGGCAGAAGGTTGCGGCAGGCGAACCAGGCAACGGCACGCGCCACTCAGGCATGTGCGCGCGCCTCATCGGTACGCAATCTCCGCGCCAGCTTGTCGAGCACGCCGTTGACGAACTTGTGCCCGTCCGTGCCGCCATAGGACTTGGCCAGCTCGATGGCTTCGTTGATGACGACGCGATAGGGCACATCGGGAAACTCCCGCAACTCGAAGGCGGCCAGCAACAGCACCGCATGTTCGACCGGGGACAGCTCATCGGGCCGACGGTCCAACACCGGCGCCAGCGCGAGATCGAGCGCCTCGGCATCGCCGATCGTGCCGGCGACGAGCCTGTCGAAGAACTCCGCGTCGACCTTGTCGAATCCCTTGGTCTCCTGGAACTGCGACTGAACGGCGGGCAAGGCGCCCTTGGCCATGAGCCAGGAGTAGATCCCCTGCAGCGCAAACTCGCGCGAACGGCGGCGCGCGGTTCTCATCGGAATTGCCTGGCCGAGCGCGCAATTGACTCGCCCAGGTTGGCCATCTCGACCGCCGCCTCGGCGCATTCGCGCCCCTTGACCGACGCGCGCACATCGGCCTGTTCCTCGTTCTCGGTGGTCAGGATGCCGTTCGCCACCGGCAGCCCGGTGTCGAGCTGGATCTGCGTGATGCCAGCCGCGGATTCGTTCGACACGATTTCGAAATGATAAGTTTCACCCCGGATGACCGCACCCAGCGCAATGAGCGCATCAAACTTGATGGTATTTGCCAGCTTCTGCAGGGCCAGCGGCACTTCCAGCGCACCCGGTACGCTGACGACCGTGATGTCGGATGCCGCGACGCCAAGCTCAAACAGCCGGCCCCGGCAGGCCTCGAGCATGGCTGCGCCCACGCGCTCATTGAATCGCGCCCGAACGATGCCCACACGCAGGCCGTCGCCTGCGAGGTTGGGGGTGATGTCCGGCATTGCCGCCTCAGGTCCTGCTGGTTGCAGGTAGTTCGTATCCGGCGATTTCGAGTTCCCAGCCGGTCATGCTCGGCATCTTGCGCGGCCGTGCCATCAGCCGCATGCACCCGACATTGAGGTCGCGCAGGATCTGCGAACCGATGCCGTGCTTGAGGAGCTCCTGGCGCCCCTGGATCTTCGGCGCGGGCGCCATCCCGACACGGTCCAGCAGCTCGGCCGTGCTCTCGCCGCAATTGAGCAGGACCATGACGCCGCGACCTTCGGAGGCGATGCGCTCCAGCGACTGGTGCACGCTCCAGGAGTGTCCGCCGGATTCAACATTGAGCAGATCCATGACCGACAGGGGCGCATGCACGCGCACCAGCGTCTCGGAATCCGGGTCGATGTCACCGCGCACCAGCGCAAGGTGCACCTCGCTGGACAGTTTCTCGAGATAGGCGACGGCGCGAAAGGGGCCGAAAGCGGTCTGGATGACGCGCTCCGCGGCGCGCCGCACCAGCGACTCGCTGCGACTGCGGAAATGGATCAGGTCGGCAATGGCGCCAATCTTCAAAGCATGCGTCTTGGCGAACTCCATCAGGTCCGGCAACCTTGCCATGGTTCCATCGTCTTTCAGGATCTCGCAGATCACGGCGGCAGGCTCCATCCCCGCAAGCGCTGCGATGTCGCAGCCGGCTTCAGTGTGGCCCGCACGAGCCAGCACACCGCCGGGTGCCGCCTGCAGCGGGAAGATATGCCCGGGCTGCACGATGTCCTCGGGGCGGGCATCCGGCGCCACTGCCACCTGGATGGTGCGGGCGCGGTCCTGCACCGAGATTCCCGTGGTCACGCCGGAGGCGGCCTCGATGGACACGGTGAAATTAGTGCCGAGCGGCGCCCGGTTGTCGCGCACCATCAGCGCGAGGTTGAGCTGCTGGCAGCGCGCCTCGGTCAGGGTCAGGCAGACCAGCCCGCGCCCGTGCCTGACCATGAAATTCACGGCCTCCGCCGTGGCGCACTGGGCGGCCATCACGAGGTCGCCCTCGTTCTCGCGGTCCTCCTCGTCGACCAGCACCACCATGCGACCGGCGCGAATCTCGGCAACAATGTCTGCTATCGGACTGATGACCTTCATCGGCAGCTCACTGGCGGGTGGCAGGACAGTTGATTTTAGCAGGAAGGCCTGAAGCGGGACGGCCCGGCCGGTTCATCGAACATCCGCGGACAGGCGGCCGGCAGAAAACGAAACGGGGCGCCCCTGCACCGAAAACGGGCGCCCCGAAGGCATCTCTCGACCGAAGCGGCTGGTGCGAACTACGCCAGCCTGAGAGCTCATTTCACAGGGGATACTCTCCCCTGACTGCCGAACGGCAGGGGCCATTTCGGCAATGATGAAATGGCCTCTTGGGCAATTACTCTGCCGCGGGTGCGGCGGCTTGCAGTTCCCGGGCCACGATCTTCTCGCGGATACGGGCCGACTTGCCGGAGCGTCCGCGCATGTAGTACAGCTTCGCGCGGCGCACGTCGCCGCGGCGCTTGACCTCGACCGACGCGATCATCGGCGAGTAGGTCTGAAACGTCCGCTCGACGCCCTCGCCGGATGAAATCTTGCGCACGGTGAATGCGGAATTGAGGCCGCGATTCCGCTTGGCGATCACCACGCCTTCATAGGCCTGCACGCGCTTGCGCTCGCCTTCGACGACGCTCACGTTGACGATGACGGTATCGCCTGGCGAAAACGCCGGCACATTCGTGGCCAGCCGGGCGATTTCTTCCTGTTCGATCTTTTCGATGATCTTCATTTCCTGTTACTCCTTGCCTGTCGTTTCCTGCCGGAACTCTTCCAGCAGTCTAGATTCCTCGGCACTGATGCCGCGTTTTTCCAGCAGCTCCGGCCGCCTCTGCCACGTCCTGCCCAGCGCCTGCTTGAGGCGCCAGCGCTCGATGTCCGCGTGGTGCCCGGAAAGCAGCACCTGCGGCACCGGTTCACCGTCCCACACTTCCGGCCGCGTGAAATGCGGGCAATCCAGCAGCCCCTCATTGCGCGCAAACGAGTCCTGCACCGCCGACTGCTCTTCGCCGAGCACTCCGGGCAGCTGCCTCACCACTGCGTCGATCACGGCCATCGCCGCCAACTCGCCGCCAGAGAGAACAAAGTCACCCAGCGACAATTCTTCTTCCACGTGCCGGCGCACCAGACGCTCGTCCACCCCTTCATACCGGCCACACAACAGTACCAGCCGCGACTCGCCGGCCAGTGCCGCGACTCGTGCATGATCCAGCGCCCTGCCCTGCGGCGCGAGGCAGATCACCCGCGCCTCGCCCGCCGCGGCTGATTTTGCCGCCCTGATCGCCCGCTCCAGCGGCTCGGCCATCATGACCATTCCCGGCCCGCCGCCATACGGCCGGTCATCGATCGTGCGGTAGTTGTCCTCGGCAAACTGCCTTGGATTCCACAACCCGAGCGACCATGCACCCTGTTCGAGCGCCCGCCGCGTGATGCCCCAATCAGATACCGCTTTGAACATCTCCGGAAACAACGTGATGCAATCAAAGCGGATCACGCTGTCTTCCCTTCGTTCCCATTCCTTCGCGCCGCTACCAATCACTCTGCCAGTCGACGCGCAGAACACCGGCATTCACATCCACGCCCCGTACATAAGCGGGGACATACGGAACCAGCCGCTCGGCGCCATCGCCATTGACGCGAAGCACTTCATGCGCGCCGTTCGAGAACACGCCCGCCACCCGCCCCAGCAATGCACCTTGTTCGTTCAACACCCGCAAACCGACCAGATCGGCCAGATAAACCTCGCCGGGCCCCGCCTCCGGCAACTCGTTGCGGGGCACTGCCACGCGCATCCCGCAGAATTCCAGCGCGGCGTCACGGTCGTTGCAACCCTCGAGCCGCACCAGCAGGTTGCCGCTGTGTTCCGCGCTCTCGACCACCTTTACCGGCTGCCAGTTCGGCGCGGGCTCACCGCGCCCCAGCCGCCAATCCCGGAACGACCTCAACCCTTCCGGCGATTCAGTGAAGGGCTCGACTTTGAGCCAACCCTTGACGCCGTAAGGTGCGAGCACCCGCCCGAGAACGACCATGTCTTGCGTCGCAGGCATCGTGGGGATCACTCACTCTCGCTGCAGGCCCGCCCTGATATCGCCGCACTGCGCAACAGGCGCGCGCGACCAGCGAGTTCAGGCCGCCTTGGGGGCGTACTGCTTGACCAGTCGCGCGACCGTCGGCGACAGCTTGGCGCCCCGCCCCTTCCAATACAGCACGCGATCATTGGCGACGCGGAATTTTTCTCGGCCCTCCGGCGCCTTCGTGTCATAGAAACCGACGCGCTCGATGAAGCGACCGCTGGCCGGCTTGCGGGAGTCGGCAACAACGACGTTGTAGAAGGGCCGTTTCGTGGCACCGCCACGGGCGAGACGTATGACAACCATAGAGCGTTCCCGGTTTCGGAAAAAGAGCGAGATTATACTCAAGTCAGGGCTTGGGTGACAAGCGCGATCAGGAGCATCGATTCCCCGCAAGTGCACGGATTCCCTGGAAAAACGTGCTGGGCGCCTAGTGCATGCCCGGGAGCATTCCCTTCATCCCGCGCATCATCCGCGCCAGGCCGCCCTTTTGCATGGTCTTCATCACGGTTCGCATCTGCTCGAACTGCTTGAGCAGGCGGTTGACTTCCTGAACCTGAACCCCCGCGCCGGCCGCAATCCGCCGTTTCCTCGAGGCCTTGAGCAGATCGGGGTGCGCCCGTTCCTGCGGGGTCATCGAGCAGATCACCGCCTCCATGCGTCGCATCTGCTGGTCGCCGAACTGCGAACTGGCTGCTGCCTGCGCGATCTGCGCCGGCAACTTGTCGACGACCGCGGACAGCCCGCCCATTTTCTTCATCTGGCCCAACTGCTGGCGGAAGTCTTCGAGATCGAAGCCCTTCCCCTTGCGGAACTTGTCCGCGATTTTTCTGGCCTCATCGATATCGACGGACTTGCGCGCCTCCTCGACCAGCGAAAGCACGTCGCCCATGCCCAGGATGCGCGACGCCATGCGCTCCGGGTGGAACACCTCGAGCCCAGTCAGCTTTTCGCCGGTCCCCGCAAACTTGACCGGTTTGCCGGTAACGGACTTCACCGACAGCGCAGCGCCGCCGCGCGCATCGCCATCGAGCTTGGTGAGCACGATGCCGGTGAGCGGCAGCGCTTCGTTGAACGCCTTCGCCACGTTGACCGCATCCTGGCCCTGCATCGAGTCGACGACGAACAGCGTCTCGGCAGGGTGAAGCGCGGCGTGCAATTCCGCGATCTCCTTCATCATGGCTTCGTCGATCGCGAGCCGGCCTGCGGTGTCCACAATGAGCACGTCGTTGTAATGCGTTCGCGCGCGCTCAAGCGCTGCGTGGGCAATGTCCAGCGGACTCTGCGAAGGATCGGACGGGAAAAACGCCACCCCCGTCTGCTCCGCAAGCATCCTCAACTGCTCGATCGCGGCGGGACGGTATACGTCGCACGAGACCAGCAGCGGCTTCTTCTTCATATCCTCGGTAAGCAGCTTGGCAAGCTTCCCGGACGTGGTCGTCTTGCCCGAGCCCTGCAGGCCTGCCATCAGGATCACCGCAGGCGGAACTACGGCGAAATTCAATCCGGCGTTGGGGCCACCCATCAGTTCGGTGAGTTCCCGGTGGACCGCCCCGACCAGCGCCTGGCCCGGCGTCAGACTCCCTATGACGTCCTGTCCGAGTGCC
>VGIE01000093.1 GCA_016867955.1 Betaproteobacteria bacterium | reverse complement strand
AAGCCGATCTTGGTCGCCTTGATCGACATGACGCCGGGCTCGGTGTACTTGTAGCTCGACAGGCTGAAACCGATTGCATCGCTCAATCCCAGCGCTCCCGGAAAGGCCGGGTTGTCGCCCGGCCGGTCGAGGGGGCCCTCGGGCACGACGAGAATGACCGGCGCGACCAGCGCGTTGCCGGGCCGGATGGCGACGCGGCGTAACGCCTCACGCACGAGGAGATCATGTTTGCCCGGCACGAGGTGCGGGCCGCCCTGTTCGGTGCCGCCGGTGGGCACGATGGCGATGGTGCTGCCGGCGGCGACGCGCGCCCCGAGTTGCGGCCAGGTCAAATCTTCGATGAACAAGCCCTGTGCACAGGCCGTGCCGGTCGCCATGAGCGTCAGTAAAACCGCTACCATCGCAAAGAACGCGCGGCCCTATGGGGTGCCGGCCGCCCCCGTTTGAATCGCCCTTTGAATCGGGACGGTCCCGTTCACGCAGTTTCTTTCTGGTGGTCTTGATCATCGTCACTCAAACCGGTGCCTGATTTCAGCTCTCCAGCCCTGTGGTACGAACTGACCTTCAAGGTGGTCTACAACGCCACGATGACGTTGCTTGCCTTCAAGCAGCGCGACTCCTTCCTGTACTGGCCCTTCCTGCTGTCGACGCTGCTGATCGCCCTGCTGGCGTGGCGCTTCGGCTGGGCGGGCGGGCGCGAACTCGCGGCCGCCCGCTGGTCGACCTTTCGCCGGCGCTACCTGGGCAGCGCCCTCTGGTGGCATCCCTCGTCGCGGGCGGATTACCGCTTCTACTTCGTCAACGGCATCCTGTTCCCGCTGCTGCTGGGGCCGCTGCTGTTCAGCGACCGTGCGGTGTCGGGCGCGCTGCACGAGTGGTTGCGTCCCTGGCTGGGTGCGCCCCCCGGCGGGGCCGCGCCCGGCACTGTCGTAGTCATGGCCTACACGGTCCTGATCTTCGTTGCCTACGACTTCGGCCGCTTCGTTGCGCACAGCCTGCTGCATGACGTGCAGGTGTTGTGGGAATTCCACAAGGTGCATCATTCGGCCGAAGTGCTGACGCCGCTCACCAGTTTCCGCGTGCACCCGGTCGATCTTGCGCTGATGGCGCTGGTGCCAGCATTGACAGTGGGTCTGGTCATGTGGGTGTTTCAACGCCTCGTGAGCCCCGGCATCGGATTTCATACCTTCCTCGGCCTGCATGTGCTGATCTGGATCTTCAGCCTGGCCGGCAACCTGCGGCACTGGCAGGTGTGGGTGTCCTACGGGGCGACGCTGAACCGCTGGCTGATCAGCCCGGCGCATCACCAGCTGCATCACAGCGCCGAGCCGCAGCACCGCGGCTGCAACCGCGGGTTCGAGCTGGCGATCTGGGACCGCCTGTACGGGACGCTGTGTATTCCGCGCAATGCGCCCGAAACCTTCAGGATGGGACTGGGCGACGCGACCGACGGCAGCTGGGACTCGGTATGGCGCATGTATGTGAGGCCATTCACGGCCACGTGGGCAATGGCCATGCGCGCGTTCCGATGATCGGCGGGCGTGAGGTGACGCCGGGTCAAGCCGACCGCTATGACCCGCGCAACGCGGCGCTTTGCCGATGACGACGGCGACGACGGCGCAACCGTATCGGTTTCGACCCCTGTGGAATGCGCTCGGTTGGACCATGGTCGTGTCGGTCCTTGTGCTGTCGCTGATGCCACTGTCGGTCGACTTGTCGGAAGATGGGGACAAGGTTTCCCACTTCATCGCCTACGGTTCGCTCATGTTCTGGTTCGGCATGGTGTTTCCGCGCCGGCAAAACCAGGTTGTTTCGGCGCTGGGGTTCGTTGCGATGGGCATCGCCGTCGAGTACCTGCAGCGAATGACCGGGTACCGCAGCTTCGACGTTGCCGACATGGCGGCCAATGCCGTGGGTGTGGCGGCGGGATGGGTGCTGGTGCGGTCGCCAATACGGCGTTTGTTGCCATGGATCGACCGCATCTTGCAACGACAGGCTGGAATCCTCGCGCGGCGCAAGTGAGCCGCGCCCCGCGCGGAAACCGGATCAGTCCTTCGCCCGCGAAATCCGCACCACTTCCTGCGTGCGCCGCAATGAGCGCAGCACCTTGGCCAGGTGCTGCCGGTTGGCCACCTGCACAGTGAAGTAGTTGGTGGCGTACATGCCGCGGTCCGCGTCCACCGACACGTTGGCGATGTTGCTGCCGGCATCGGCGATGGCGGCGGCGGTCTTGGCGAGCACGCCGCGCTGGTCGAGCACCACCACCTTCAGCACCACGTCGAACATGCGGTTGGTCTCGGGGTCCCAGTCGACCTCGATCCACTTGTCGGGGTCGAGACGCAACTTGCCGATGGAGGGGCAGTCGTGGGTGTGGACGACGAGGCCCTGGCCCTTCTTGATGAAGCCGAGGATGGGGTCGCCGGGGATGGGGTTGCAGCACTTGGCGAACTGCACGGCCATGCCCTCGGTACCGCGGATGATGATGGCGCCCGGGCCGCCCGCGCCGGGTGCGGCACGTCCGCCGGTGGCTTGCCCGGCTGCAAGGTCTAGGGGGTGATGATGGTCGCCCACCTGCAAGAGCTTCCGCGCCACGATGGCGGTGAGCCGCTTGCCCAGGCCGATGTCCGATAGCACTTCCTGCCTGGAGCGCGCGCTGGTGTCGCGCACCAGCTTGTCCCAGTTCGCGCCGGGCACGTCGGCCAGGCGCGAGCCCAGCGCGCGCAGCGCCTGGCCGAGCAGGCGCTCGCCCAGGGCGCGCGACTCGGTGGCCTGCATGGTTTTCAGGAAGTGGCGGATCTGCGAGCGCGCCTTGCCGGTGCGCACGTAGGCGAGCCACGCCGGGTTCGGGTGGGCGTGCGGCGCGGTGATGATCTCGACGCGGTCGCCGTTCTTCAGTTCGGTGCGCAGCGGCACGAGGTCGTAGTTGACGCGCGCCGCCATGCAGCGGTTGCCGATGTCGGTGTGCACGGCGTAGGCGAAGTCCACGGTGGTGGCGCCGCGCGGCAGCGCGTAGATGCGGCCCTTGGGCGAAAACACGTAGACCTCGTCGGGAAAGAGGTCGACCTTGATGTGCTCGAGGAACTCGGCGGCGTCGCCCGAGTGGTTCTGGATGTCGAGCAGCGACTGCAGCCACTGGTGGGTGCGCTTCTGCACCTCGTTCAATTCGGCCTCGGAGCCCTTGTAGAGCCAGTGCGAGGCCACGCCGGTCTCGGCGATGCGGTGCATCTGCTGGGTGCGGATCTGCACCTCCACCGGCATGCCGAAGGGGCCGATCAGCGTGGTGTGCAGCGACTGGTAGCCGTTCACCTTGGGGATGGCGATGTAGTCCTTGAACTTGCCCGGCACCGGCTTGTACAGGCAGTGCAGCACGCCCAGGGCGTGGTAGCAGGACTGGAAATCCTTGACGATGACGCGAAAGCCGTAGATGTCCAGCACCTGCGAGAACGACAGGCGCTTCTCGAGCATCTTGTTGTAGATGGAATAGATGTGTTTCTCGCGGCCGCTGACGTTGGCCTCGATGCCGATTTCCTCCAGCCGCTGCTTCATGGAATCGAGGATCTTGGTCACCACCTCGCGCCGGTTGCCGCGCGCCGACTTCACCGCCTTGGCGATGGTGCGGTAACGCAGCGAGTAGAGGTTGGCGAAGGCCAGTTCCTGCAGTTCGCGATAGAGGCTGTCGAGGCCGAGGCGGTTGGCGATGGGGGCGTAGATCTCCATGGTCTCGCGCGCCACGCGGCGGCGCTGCGTCGGGCTGACGGCCTCCAGCGTGCGCATGTTGTGCAGGCGGTCGGCCAGCTTGATGAGGATGACGCGCACGTCGCGCGCCATGGCCAGCAGCATCTTGCGGAAATTCTCCGCCTGCGCGTCCTGCTGCGACTGGAACTCGATGCGGTCGAGCTTGGACAGGCCGTCCACCAACTCCGCCACCGGCTTGCCGAAGCGCTCGGAGATCTCCTTCTTGGTGACCTCGGTGTCCTCGGTCACGTCGTGCAGCAGCGCGGCCATCACCGCCTGCGCGTCGAGCTGCCAGCTGGCGACGATCTCGGCGACGGCCAGCGGGTGCGAGATGTAGGGCGCGCCGCTCTTTCGCACCTGGCCGATGTGCGCGGCGTCGCTGAACTGGTAGGCGTCCTCGATGCGGTCGATGTCGCCGGGCTTGAGGTAGCCCAGGCTGGGGCGCAGTTCGGCGATGGCGGTGGCGGCCATGATCAGCCTCCCGCCGGGGCTGCTTCAGGCAGCGGGCATCGCGGTCCGGAAGTGGGTGGGCTGTGCATGTCGGGTCACCAGTTCAAAGTATGACCCAAACCCGGCGCCTGAGGTTCGCCGCGGCGCCGAAAACAGGTCCAGGGGAATGCCACGGCCGGGGCCGGATGCCGGTGTGGCCCGAATCTGCGCGCCATGCGTGCGGAGGCTGCGCAGATCCTGCGTGGAACCTGCGCGGAAGCCGACGCCGGGCTGAAGGCCCGGCGCGATGTTGCGACCCGGGCGGTCAGCCCGCGTTGACGCGGTTCAGGTACTCGATGCCGACCAGGCCGCCGGCGATCTCGCGCAGCGCCACCACGGTGGGCTTGTCGCGGTTCACGTCCAGCATGGGCGAGCCGCCCTGGGCCAGCTGGCGGGCGCGGTAGGTGGCGGCCAGCGTGAGCTGGAAGCGGTTGGGGATGCGGGCCATGCAATCGTCGACGGTGATACGGGCCATGGTCAGTCCTTCTGGGGTCGGGAGCCGAACAATCCGGAGAGGCGCTCGGCGTTGGCCGAAAGAACGTCCGGGGTGTGGAGTCGTGCTGCGCGGATGACGGCCGCCAGGTCCTTGGTGGCCGTCTCGAACTCATTGTTAATTATAACGTAATCGAACTCCGCCACATGCGCCATCTCCTCCCGCGCGTTGATCAGGCGGCGCCGGATGACGTCGTCGGAATCCTTGCCGCGCGAGCGCAGCCGGCGCTCGAGCTCCGCCATGGAGGGCGGCAGGATGAACAGGCTCACCGCCTCCGGGAACACCCGCCGTACCTGCTGGGCGCCCTGCCAGTCGATCTCGAGCAGGATGTCGCGGCCGCTGGCGCGGGCCTCGGCAACCCATTTCTGGGAGGTGCCGTAGTGGTTGCCGTGCACCTCGGCGCTTTCGAGGAATTCTGCGCGCTCCAGCATCGAGAGGAAGGTTTCGGGGTCGACGAAATGGTACTCGCGGCCGTCCTGCTCGCCGGGCCGCGGCGCCCGCGTGGTGTAGGACACCGACAGCGACAGGCTGTCATCGCGCGCCATGACGGCGCCGACGAGGCTGGACTTGCCGGCCCCGGAGGGCGCGGCGATGATGAACAGGTTTCCAGTCATGGGGTGAATCTGCAGGTAAGAGTGATGTTGCCCGGAATGCGCCGGCCAATTGCCTTGGATCAGTGTCCTTACTATACTTCAATCCGTAAGGATAAGAGGAGTCCTGCCATGCCAACCGATGCCACGCTGACCAGCAAGGGTCAGACGACCATTCCCAAGGAAATCCGTGACAGCCTCGGCATGAAGCCGGGGGATCGCATGACCTTCACTCTGATGCCCGATGCTACCGTAGTCATTCGGGTAAAGGGCAGGCATGTCGCTGAACTGGCGGGGATGCTGCACAAGAAGGGCCGCAAACCGCTCCCCGTGGAGTCATTGTCGCGCTGATGCTTGGAATCGACACCAACGTCCTCATTCGCTACTTGATCAGGGACGACGAGGCGCAGTTCGAGAAGGCCCGCAGGCTGATCAGGCGCGAGGTTTCGGCGGGCCGGCGCATCTTTCTCAGCCTGCTGGTGCTGCTGGAAGCCGAATGGGTGCTGCGCAGCCGCTATGGGCTTTCAAAGACCGAGATCGCCGCCACAGTGTCCGCTTTGCTTGGGGCAGTCGATATCCAGTTGGAAGACGAGCCGGCAGTCGAGGAAGCGCTCTACGTCTGGAACGACAATGCCGCAGATTTTACCGACTGCCTGATCGGCGTCCGGAACAGGCGACTCGGTTGCAGCGCGACGGCGACATTCGACACGCGAGCCGCGCGAATCGCCGGATTCTCGACTGCCTGACGCAACCGGCATCGCTCACTCGATGTTCTGCACCTGCTCGCGCATCTGCTCGATCAGCAGCTTGAATTCCAGACCGGCCTCCGACAACTCCCTCGACACCGACTTCGATCCGAGAGTGTTGGCTTCGCGGTGCAGCTCCTGCATGAGGAAGTCGAGCCGCTTGCCGGCCGGGCCGCCCGCGGCGAGCACGCGACGCACTTCGGCGAGATGTGCGCCCAGGCGGTTCAATTCCTCGGCGATGTCCACGCGCACTGCGAACATGGCGATTTCCTGGCGCACACGCTCGTCGTCGGCGGCCCCCAGCGCCTCGCGCAGCCTGGCTGCCATCTTCTGCTGGTAGGCCGCGATCGCCTCGGGCAGGCGCGGCTGGATGTCCGTGAGCATGGCCTCCATGCGCGCCACGCGCTCGAGCAGCATGGCCTTGAGTTTCTCGCCCTCGCGCCCGCGCGTGGCCGAGAATTCGTCCAGCGCCTTGCGTGCCAGGGCCAGCGCCGCCGAGCGGCGCGCGTCATCCGTCGCGGCATCCTCGCTCAGCATGCCCGGCCAGCGCAGCACGTCGGCCACGCCGAGCGGCGCGCTCCCGGGCAGGGCGTCGCGGATGCGGCGGTCCAGGGCGACCAGCGCCTGCAGCTGCGTGGCATTGACCTGCACCCGCGGCGCCTCGTTCGCAGGCACCGCCGTGGACACACGGCACTCCACCTTGCCGCGGCTGATGCTCGCGCCGATCAGTTCGCGCAGCGCCACCTCGACGCCGCGAAACTCGTCGGGCAGGCGCAACTGGATGTCGAGGAAGCGGCCGTTGACGCTCTTCACCTCGATCGACAGCGAGCGCCCCGGCAGCTCGCTCGCGAGGGCGGCGTAGCCGGTCATGCTGAGGATGGAATGCACAAAAATGCCTGTGGGAAATGTGAACTTGTAACGCTCGCGGGGGTAAACCCTGACGGGGGTGCAAATTATGCTCTTATCATAACGGCACATGCAGCCGTCAGGGAAACAGGTACCGGGTCGTCTGCGCAGCGCCGCCACTGGGGAAGCCGTGATGCCGCTCGCGCGTGTGAACCATGCGATGAGCGCGCGGTGGGCGCGGGCTGCGCAAGGACCGGCGTTGATGCCCCCGCAGTCGCCGAGCATGCCACGACGCCTGCTGCGTTCCCGGCCGGAATGCAGGGTGGATCGCTGAAGCATGCCCACCCAGGCCAACCAGCCGCTGCCCGACGGCTACCAGCTCAACGGCTACCGCATCGACTCGGTGCTGTCCTGCGGCGGGTTCTCCATTGTCTACCTGGCCTTTGACGCCAACGACCAGCCGGTGGCGATCAAGGAGTACCTGCCCAGCCACCTCGTGCTGCGCCGCGAGGGCGACATGCTGCCGGCCATCGCCGAGGATCATGTCGCGACCTTCCGCTACGGCCTGAAGTGCTTTTTCGAGGAGGGGCGCTCGCTGGCGCGGCTGTCCCATCCCAACATCGTGCGCGTGCTCAACTTCTTTCGCGCCAACGAGACGGTCTACCTCGTCATGCGCTACGAGCGCGGCCGCACGTTGCAGGAGCACATCCAGCTGCGACGCGGTGCCGTCCGCGAGAATTTCATCCGCCATGTCTTCGCCCAGCTCCTCAATGGCCTGCGCGAAGTGCACACCAGCCGCCTGCTGCACCTGGACATGAAGTCGGCCAACATCTACGTGCGCAACGACGGAACGCCGGT
>VGIE01000092.1 GCA_016867955.1 Betaproteobacteria bacterium | reverse complement strand
TTCCGTACATCGCGCTCGCTGGCGGGATCCTGACCAGCCTGCTGCTGTTCGGCATCGCCTACTCGCTTGCCACGTCGCGGAGCCGCGCCATCAGGCTCGCTGAGCGCATCACGCACGACCTGAAAACCAGCGAGAAGGCACTGCGAAGCTACGCGCAGCGCCTGAAAGCGCTGTCCCGGCGGCTGGTCGAAGTCCAGGAAGCCGAGCGCCGCACGCTGGCTGGCGAGTGACACGACCGAGTCGGGCAGAGCCTGACCGCAATCGGACTCAATCTCAGCATCCTCAGGAACACGCCGGCGCTGGGGCAGGATCCGTCCGCGGCAAGACCTCTCGAAGACTCGACGGGCCTTGTGCATGAAACGATCGGCGCGATGCGCAATCTCATGGGCGAACTGCGACCGCAGGGACTTGACGACTACGGCCTCGCCGCCCCGTTGCGTGCGCTGGCGGCGGAGTTCTCGAAACGGACCGGAATCCCCACGACAGTGAGCGCTTCGGCCGACGAGCTGCACTTCGACCACGCGGCGGAACTGGCGATGTACCGCATTACCCAGGAAACGCTCAACAACATCACCAAGTATGCGGGAGCCCGCAGCGTGGGCATCGAACTCGGCAAGTCCGGCAACACCGTAACGCTGAGCATCGAGGACGACGGCATCGGATTCGATGCACTTCAACTGGAACGCCAGGAATCGTCCGCAGGCTACGGCCTGCAGATCATGCGCGAGCGGGCCGAGGCGGTTGGCGCCAGCCTGCGCGTGGAGACCGGACCGGGACTGGGAACCGCAGTCATCGTTGAGTACTCTACCGTTCAGGCGCCGGAACACTCCAGCAAAGGACCCTGACGTGCAGATCACCCTGCTGCTTGCCGACGATCACACCATCGTGCGCGACGGCCTGCGTTCCCTTCTCGAAAAGGTGAGCGGCTTCAAGGTAATCGGCGTCGCCAGCAACGGCCGCGAGGCCGTCGAGGAAGCCATCCGGCTGCGCCCGGCCGTCGTTGTCATGGACATCGCCATGCCGGACATGAACGGCGTCGAAGCCACGCGTCAGATCATGGAGAAACTGCCCGGAACCCGCGTACTCATACTATCCATGTACCTCAGCGCCAAGCATATCCACCGCAGCCTGAAGGCCGGCGCCAAGGGCTATGTGCTCAAGGAATCAGCGGGCGAAGAAGTTGTCGAAGCCATTCGCGCCCTGCACGCGGGCAAGCGCTACCTCAGCCACCGCATTACGGACACGGTTCTCGACGACTACCTCAGCGTGGAATCGCGCCTGAGCCCGATCGACAGCCTCAGCCTGCGCGAGCGTGACGTGCTGCAACTGGTCGTCGAGGGGCGCACGAATGCGGCCATCGCCACCCACCTCTCCCTCTCCATCAAGACCGTCGAAACCTACCGGGCCCGGATCATGAGAAAACTCAAGGTCAAGGACACCGTCGAGCTGGTCAAGTTCGCGATGCGCCACGGGCTGGTCGTGTAAGCCGGCGCATCAGCGCTGGCACAGGGAAGCAATGCGACGAATCGAGAATACCTTACTGCGTTTGTAGAGGTTACCCCAATGGTCTTAGTCCTGACACCTGTGTAGCCTCGACCTTGCATGCAGGCTAGCTGCGTAAAAGCGCAGATCGGATGAAGCGGGAAGCGCCGCAAGGGACTGGCCGGTACCGATCGAACCGCGTGCCCGAAGTGCCCGACCCGAACGGCGGTGACCCTTTAGCCGGGCAACGGCAGCGATTGCCTGGGTGCACGCGTCCTTGCCTTATCCATTCTCCCAAAATCTCACAGGAGTGTGACATGCAAACCACAGCCTTCGGCCGTACCACAGAGGAAATCATCGCCGCCATCGAGCAACTCGATCTCGGCCCGATCACGTTCAAGCTCATGGATCCTGAAGAGGGGCAGGGCTGGACTCGCGAGTATGCCGAGCACATGGAGCTCACCCACAGGCGCTATCTCATCCTGCTCGCCAAGTATCCCGAGCGCACCATCGCGCCGACCAAGGACCTTGACAAGTACTGGCACGGCCACATCCTCGACACCATGAAATACGCCGAGGATTGCGAGCGTACGTTCGGCTACTTCCTGCACCACTTCCCCTACTTCGGCCTGCGCGGCGAAGCCGACGCCCGGAACCTGTCCGAGGCCGCGGACGAAATGGCCTCGCTGTACGCCGCAGAGTTCGGCGAGCGGCTCGCCCCTTCGCGCGCGTTCTGCATCAAGGCCGAGACTGCGCGAATCGATGCGGCGTTTTGCATCAAGGCAATTCAGCAGGTCCAGGAAGCCGCTTTCTGCATCAAGGCGGACAAGCCCGGAACGGACGCGGCCTTCTGCATCAGGTCATCCGCCGTGAAGGGGGCAATTCCGGATGTCACCAAGCGGCCTCGCCTGACGGTCGCTTGAGTCAAAACGACAAAACGGGGCGGTGATTTGCCGCCCCACATCTCGTCGACCCTTTATGGCGCAGTGAGACCGGCAGAACCGCTGGCGGCCGAATGGGCTGATTTTTCCAGTCCTGGTCGCAATCGCCGCGAATTCCAGTCATACAAGGTCATGTCAGTAATGGCCAGCTCATGGAAGTGTCCTGAGCCACATACTCGCTGACTTGACATTAATATCGGACAACTTCCCCGCGCCTTGTTCAGGCCTACCCATCGTCCGCGACGACCTGCCCATCGATGTAATACCAGCGCCCGCCCTGTCGAACGAAGCTGCTGATCTCGTGCATGCGTTGCGCGCGGCCATTGACGCGACAGCGCGCCACGAACTCCACCACACCTGCATCGCCGGCCTGTTCGGCATGAAGCACTTCCAGCCCGATCCATTTCACTGGCGACAGTTCCAGTTCACCGGGCGCCGTGGACAGATGCCAGGTCGCGAGCAAGTAATCGATCAGCCCGATAGCGTAGGCGCTGTAGCGGGAGCGCATCAGCGCCTCCGGTGTGGGCGCATTCACGCCTTCGGCCAGGCCCGCATGCCAGCGCTGGCAGCAGGCGGTGTACGGCAGTTCGCTGCCGCAGGGACAGGGCAGGTTGCGCGGAAGGGCGGGGGGACGCGGAGACACGCTGGGGGCAGACTCAGGACATTGACCCGCCGGAGGGCAGCGTCATTCAGGCAACAGTCGACCTGGACGGACCCTCCCACCGCTGGCCGACGCGCTACGGACCGGATTCAAGTGCCGTCAATCGAGCCAAGGAAGCGCTTGCTCGCTCGGCCCGGCGTGCAAGGGCGCGCCTTCACTGCTCGATCCCGAAAAATCGCGCCGGATTGTCCCACAGGATCTTGCGCTTGCTGCTGTCGGCGAGCGTACTGTTGCGCGTCAGGTCGCCGATCACGCGGTCCGGGAACTTCGCCACGGCATCCGGGTGGGGGTAATCGGAGGCCAGCACGATGAAGTCCTCGCCGACCTTGTCAACGACGGTATCGACCATCGAGTCGCCGGCTTCGCAACTGATGATGCACTGGCGCTTGAACAGTTCGCTCGGCGCAGTGCGCGTCATGCGCGGCGCACCGAACACGCCCTCGTGCTCCCAGTGCTCGTCCATGCGGTCAAGCCAGAACGGCACCCAGCCACAGCCTGACTCGAAGAAGCCCACCTTCAAGTCGGGGAAGCGCTCCAGCAGCCCGTCGCCGACCACCTGCAGGCAGGCCATCATCTGCTCCATGGGGTGGCAGGCCACATGGTGGCCGTAGGGCGAGGTGCGGTCCTTTCCGATCTGCGGAAGCATGGTGGCAATGCCCTCGTGGAACAGGACCGGGATGTCCAGCTCGGAGGCGAGCTTGTAGAGCGGCAGGTAGTCGTCGTGATCGACGCGGCGACCATGCAGAGGGTTGGGGCGGAACATGACACCCACCATGCCGAGCCGCTTTGCCCGACGCAGTTCTTCCATTGCCATCGGCGTATCCTGCAATGGGGTCAGCGCGACGCCCTTGAGGCGCCTCGCGTCGGTGCCGCAGAAATCGGCCATCCAGTTGTTGTAGGCGCGACAGATGGCGGCCGCAAACCTCGCGTCAAGTTCATCGGTCCAGATCGCATACAGGCCGTAGGTCGGGAAGTGCACCGCGATGTCGATGCCCTCCCTGTCCATCGCACGCAGGTTCGACGGGGCGTCGAAACTGTTCCCGACCCCGTCGGCAAACACCCGGTTGTAGGCTTCCTTGGCGCCAAAGAACTGTGCATTGCGCACCCAGCCGTCGACGAGCGGGTCCGTCGTCGAAAAGGGCACGCCATCGACACGGCGGACATTGCCCTCGCCCTGCACGCGACCGCGATACGGCGCCTCGAGGTAGCTGTTCCACACCGACGCCGGTTCGATGATGTGCCGATCCGCGTCGATGACGCGATAGCCGTCTTTCATCACTGGTCTCGCTTGATGCCTGCCGCGCGGATCACCTCGCCCCACTTCTGCCGTTCGCGGACGATCAGGCGCGCGAAATCCTCGCCGATGACCACGTCCGACACCAGGCCCGCGGCCACCGCGCGCTTGCGGAACTCTTCCGAATTCGCCACCACGGTCATTTCGCTGCGCAGGCGCTCGAGCACGGGCCCGGGCACGCCCGCGGGCGCAAACAAGCCGAAGAATGCACTCGCGGCAAAGTCCGGAAGTCCCGCCTCCGCCACCGTGGGAACGTCTGAGGCAAAGTCCCGGCGCTTCGGGCTGGCAATGCCGAGCGCGCGCAGCTTGCCGGCGCGAACCAGCGGCACGATGGTGGCCGCGCCCGAGGACACGACGCTGACTTCACCGCCGAGCGCCGCTGTCGTGGCTGGCCCGCCACCCTTGTACGGCACGTGCTGCACCTTGATGTTGGCGCGCTGGGTCAACATTTCGGCCGCGATGTGTGGCGTCGTGCCCGTGCCGCCATTCGACATGGTGTACTTGTCCGGGTTGGCCCGCGCCAGGTCGATGAACTCCTTCATGGAATTGGCGGGTACGCCGGGATGGGCAGCGAAGAACACATCGACGTCGCCGACCTTGGCAATGGCGGTATAGCTGGTCGCCGGGTCGTACGGCAGTTCCTTCCTCAGGTGCGGCTGCACGACCAGGCTGCCGGCCTCGGTGAAGAGCAGCGTGTAGCCGTCCGGCGTTGCGCGCGCAGCCATGCCCAGGCCGACAAGCCCGCCGCCGCCGGCATGATTCTCCACCACCACGCTGCCGCCAAGGCGCTCGGCCAGCTGCAAGCCTGCGGCGCGAGCCAGCGTGTCCGTCGAGGAGCCCGGCGCAAACGGCACGATGATGCGGACGGTTTGCCTCGGATAGGCCTGCGACAACACCTGCGTGCTGGACAACAGCCCTGCCAGCGCCACCAGGACCAGGCGAAAACCGGTTAGAACATTCATTGCCACACCTCCTCTCAAAGAATCGTTGCTTCGAAATTGCCCCGGAGCAGTTCGCCGGCAGTGTGCCGGAATTCGACCCCGTGGCAGCATTTTCTTTCTGGCATCACTGCCGATACAGCGGATCCTTCTGTTCGACGATGCGCTGCAACGCCGCAAACACGTCTTCGCACTTGCGCCGGTTGTCCGCGGGCGACGACAGGCGCGAGCCGTCGTCGAGAACCGCCGCGGCGATCTCGTTGATCTCGCCAGCCGCGGCGGCCGCCAACTGCACCTCGCAGGCGCGCTGCAGCATGTAGAGATCGAAGAACGCCTCGTCGACGGTCGGCCCCCAGGCCAGCAGGCCGTGATTGCGCAGTATCACGATCTTCTTCGAGCCGACGTTCCGAACCAGCCGCCCGCGCTCGCCCTCGTCCACCGTGCGCCCTTCGAAGTCATGGTAGGCGACGCGCCCGTTCAGCTGGGAGCCGTAGAAGTTGTGCGGCGACAGCCCAGCCTTCAGGCAGGACACGGCAACGCCCGCCGTGGTGTGGGTGTGCATGACGCAGTGGGCCTCGTCGATGGCGCCGTGGATCGCGGAATGGATGACAAAGCCCGCCCGGTTTACCGGCCACGGCGACTCGCGCACGGCTTCACCCTGCAGGTTGATCAGCACCAGGTTGGAAGCCGTCACTTCTCGGTAATGCAGGCCGAACGGATTGATGAGCAGCAATCGCTGCGGCCCGGGAACCCGCAGCGAGATGTGATTGAAGATCAGCTCGGTCCAGCCCAGGTGGTCGAATATGCGGTAGCAGGCGGCCAGCTTGACGCGGGCATCCCATTCGGCGTCAGTCATGGCGACCGACGTGCTGGCTGCGCTCTTCAGGTAGGTGGACATCGCGACACTCCCCAGTTCGGACCCCGCCGGCCGGCTTACAGCCCCGGCGCCCCTTCCAGAAGGCCCTTGCGAACGCTCCATTCTGTCACCGTTGCTATGCACTGCGCGAGCTTCTCGGGCTGACCCGCGTAGTAGTGGGTCGCTCCGTCAAGCAGCGCATATTCCTTGTCCGGCGTGGCCAGCGCCGCGCGGATGATGCGGTTGTGCGTGGCGGGAACGGCGTCATCGGCCTGGTTCTCGATCTGCAGCACGGGCGTGGACCGGACGCGCGCGGCATTCATCGGCCCGCGCGCGTTGGACTTGTCGTAGGACCATTGCGACAGCCACGAGCGCAGCGAGCTGTAGCGCGCCAAGGCCGCGGGGGACGTGTTAGCCGTTCGCGGGTCGCCGATGTAGCACCAGTTCGGCCTGCGCCCGTTGGGGTCCACGGCAGGGTCGATCCAGCGCACGTCACACATCGTGCGGTGCACGACGAATGCCCGCTCCATCTCGCCGTCTGTCCGGCGCCTCAGGGCCGCCAGCGTCTCCTCCACCCAGGCAGTGATGCGCCGGTTGCGGCTGACCTGCGCGGCGCGGAACGCAGCGACGAAATCGGCGCTGAACGGCGGCGCGCTGGGACAGCCGGGGCTGTAGATGTCGAGCCGGGGATCGCGATCGTCCGGAATCAGTTCATCTCGCACCGACGGGTCGATCCATTCGGTGATGGTTTCGGCGCGGCTGAGGTGGGCGGCAATGAAGATCACGCCGTCGGCACGCTGCAGGCCCGCCTGCGTGAGGTCGTAGGGTTCCCCCGCGGGCGTCTGCGTGATGGTCGGCGACTCGGCCTCGGCCTGGTAGAACAATGCCAGCGAGCCTCCTCCCGACCAGCCGACCAGCACCACCCTGCGATAACCCAGTTCCTCCCGGGCGTGTCGCACCCAGACGCCAAGGTCGTAGACCACCTTCTCCATAATCAGCGCACTGTCGTTCTTCGGGTAGCGGCTGGCGGCGCAGATGACGTGCAAGCCCGCTTCCGCAAGGCCGGTCGGCATGGGCAGCAGGTGCACGGTCGCCGACGGGTGCATGAAGATGTACACCGTATCGGATGGGCGGTCGCGCGGCACCAGCCGCTGCCCCTCCAGGAACACCTTGCCCTGGGAGCCTGAGAACCCATAGGTCTCCACTATGCGCGCGCTCTCCGCAAACTGCAGGATTACCGGGACGCGATCCCATTGGCACGGCACGCGGCTCCCGCTATTCATTGCGTTCCCCCCCGGCCAGGTTGGAAGTTCCGCCAGTCGCGGTCCCCGCCAAAGAGGGACTCGGCGTGCCGGGCCAGCCGGGTCATGGTCGCGCGTAATTGCGCCGCCTCTTGCGGCCGGATGCCTTTCAGCAACTCGGCCTCCATGCGGATGGCAATCGGTATGACCTCGCGATAGGCCGCCACGCCCTTGTCGCTCAGGCGCAGCACCACGCGGCGGCGGTCCTTCGCATCCGTACGCCGCCGGACCATGCCAACCTGCATCAGTTCGCCGAGCGCGCGCGTAATACCGACCTGGTTCATGGCCGTGCGTTCCGCCAATTCCTTGGCCGACAGCGGCGCATGGTTTGCGAGGACGGCGAT
>VGIE01000091.1 GCA_016867955.1 Betaproteobacteria bacterium | reverse complement strand
TTCAAGGCGCGCGGCATTGATCATCGTGCCATAGCTGATCATGGTCGGATCGACGCCTACGCCGACGTAGGAGAGCACCGCCTCGGCGAGCACCAGCCCGGAAAAGTCCATCACCACCGAAATCAGCACCACGTGCATGACGTTGGGCAGAATGTGCCTGAGCATGATGCGCCAGTGAGGCACGCCAAAGGCATGGGCGGCCTGCACGAAGTCGAGTTCGCGCAGCTTGAGCACCTCCCCCCGCAGCAGGCGGCACAATCCGGTCCAGCTGGTAACCCCGAGAATGATGCAGAGGAACAGCAGCCTGAAATCGGCGCGCTGGGCTGCGGTGGGAAACAGGTCCGGTCGCGCCTCCATCTGCACCTGCAATACCAGGACCGACGCCGCGATCAGCAGCACGCCCGGTATCGAGTTGAGTGTGGTGTAGGCATACTGGATCAGGTCGTCGATCCAGCCGCGGAAGTAGCCTGCCATGATGCCCAGCAGTACGGCGAACGGCAGCATGATGAGGGTGGTCAGCGTCCCGATCACTAGCGCGGTCCGGATGCTCTTGAGCGACAGGAACAGCACGTCCTGCCCGACCTTGTCGGTGCCGAGAACATGATAGTTTGCCGACAGGAGGGCAAAGGGCACGGCGACGAGCAGCAGCAATGCAAGCGTGATCATCCCCGCCCGCCACGGCACGCTGGTTTCGCCACGCCATACGGCGTCGGCGAACCGGCCGATCGTCGCGTAGCCTTCGGGACGCGCGGCCACCAGCAGCAAGGCCGTCAGCACGCACCAGAGAGCGGTCGCCAGCGCCACGCCGCGCAGCACGGAAACCAGCACATCGTGCCCCCAATCGGCCTTCGGGTCCTGCAGGTGGGCGCCGCCAAACTGCAGCCCGGGGAACTCCCGCGACTGCCCGCCGCCGGGCAGTTCCACTGTCTCCCTTGAGAATGCTTGCGTAGCCAGCGGTGCCGAATACGTGCGCTCCTTGCGGGAGGCCATTCCGTCCAGCAGGAGATCGAGGACGCTTTTCACTTCGGGCGCCCAGCCCGCCGCAGGCGTACCCGGCGCCATCCCCACCGTGGTCGAACCGGCAGGCGAAGCAATGGCCGGACGATAATGCAGCGAATCGAGAATGCCGACCAGGACGAACGCCCCCAGTACCAGCGCGGAACTCATCGCGGCCGGGCTCTGCGCTACGCGGCGCCACGGTGCGCGCAGGTGCTCATGCCGCATGGCATAGACCGCAGCGCCGGCCGTCACGAGGAGCAGCAGAAAGATCAGCGCATCGGTCCACAGGATGACGGGCAGGAACATGCGTGCTACTCGAACCTGACCCGCGGGTCGACCAGGGTGTATGAGATGTCGGTAAGCAGCAGGCCGACGATGTAGAGCACGGAACCGATGAATACCATGGCGCGAACGACCCCGAAGTCCTGCGCCTGTATCGCCTCGATGGTGTAGCTGCCCAGTCCCGGAATGCCGAAAAAGGATTCGGTCAACAGGCTGCCCATGAACAGCAGCGGAATCGCAACCACCGACCCCGTCAGGATGGGGATCAGCGCATTGCGCAGGATGTGCCCGTAGAACACGACGACTTCGCCCAGCCCCTTGGCGCGCGCGGTGCGCACATAGTCCTTGCCCACCTCCTCGAGGAAGATCGTGCGATACCAGCGCGCGCCGGAACCGATGCCCCCGATCACGCCGACCGCGATAGGCAGGATCAGGAATCGCGCGGCATCGACTCCTACGGCGTACCCGGATATCGGCACCAGGCTCCAGATCTTGGCCACCAGATACTGCCCGCCAATGATGTAAAACAGCGTGGACACCGACATCATCGCCACGCACAGCGCAACGCCCCAGAAATCCAGGTAGGTGGCGCGGAAGAAAGCCATCAGCAGGGCAAACGAGATGTAGACCGCCAGGCTGAGCAGGAACACTGGGAGCGCCAGGGTCAGGCTCGGCCACATGCGGGAACGAATCTCGAACGCGATGTCGCGCCCGTCATCCGCACGTCCGAATTCCAGCCGGAACATCTCGAGCGACTTGCTGACGTAAAGCGTGTCGGTGAATCTGGCCACGCCGGCGGCCTCGGCGTTGTACATCAACGGCTTGTCGTAGCCACGGTCGGACTTCCAGCGCGCAATCGCCTCTGCGGTGACGCGCTTGGCACCCAGCTGCATGCGTGCCATGTCATCCGGGGTATTGACCTTGAAGAACAGCCAGAACGTGACGAGATTGACCCCGATCAGGATCAGCACTGCATAGACGATGCGCCGGAGGATGTAGGCGGTCATGGGAGCGCCGCCGGCATTCCTCGGGCAGCCCCGCTGCGCTCGCGCTCGCGCCAGCTGCGGATCGCCGGCAGCAGGGACAGGAGCAGCAGCAGGAGCGCGACGGCGAACGGCCAGACCAGAGGCCGGTTCCACTCCGCGCGCTTCTGCCCGCGCAACCCGGCATCGAGCCGGTAGAATTTCATCCCGTTGCGCGCCATCTGGTTCGGCTTCACGTTGGAGAGCCAGGCGTGATACAGGCCGTAGTCCCTTGGATGAAAGCCCCAAACCCACGGCGCCTCTTCGCGCAGCACGGCAACCATGCGGTCGATGATCTCCTGCCGGCCGGGCCCGTTATCCATGTTCTTCATCTGCTCGAACAAACGGTCGTATTCGGGATTCTGGAAATTCGACTTGTTCTCGCCGTCGAAGCGGGCAGCGGCATTGGGCCCGTAGAGCAGGAACAGGAAATTCTCGGGGTCCGGATAATCGGCGTTCCAGCCCAGAAAGAACATCTGCGTATTGCCCTTGCGCACCTTCTCCTGGAAGCGATTCCAGTCCGTGGTGCGGATGTCCAGCTGGACGTTGATCTTCCCGAATTGCTTGCGGTACCAGTCCAGCCGCGCCTTGTCCCCCGGTCCCCGTGCCGTCGTGTCCAGGTACAGCACGAGCGGCTGGCCCGTCCTTGCGTCACGCCCCGCCGGATATCCCGCGTCGGCGAGCAGCCTCCTTGCCTCGTCAATGGGGCGCCGTTGGGGCTTGCCGTCCCTGAGCTGGTAGACCACGGGATTGATCCCCGACGGGCCGTCCCGGAAGCCGAAGATCCCCGGGGGAATCGGGCCCTGCCCCGGGATGCCGCGGCCATTGGCAAATATCGAGATGAATTCGTCGAAATCCACGGCAAGGGAAATCGCCTGACGCAGCTTTCGCGCCCGCTCCCGCCGCACTGCATCGCCCTGTCCCCCAACGACCGGATCGAGCCAGTTGAACGCAAGGTAATAGGTGGACGTTGCGACCGAGGTCTTCAGGCCGATGCCGCGCACCTCCATCGACTCGCTCAGGCCCGCGTCACCCGTGCTGGAGATCCGCACGGCATTGTCGAAGTTGTCGTTGGAGATGCCGGACTGGTCGTAATAGCCCTGCATGAACTTGTTCCAGTAGGGAATGCCTTCCTTTTCCCGCGAGAAAACCACCTTGTCGATGAACGGGCCCTTTCGCCCTGCATCGGCCAGCAAGCCCGCGGCCTGGTCCGAGGCCTCTCCTTCGGCCGGGTAAGCCTCGCCGCGGAAATTCGGATTGCGCAACAGAACAATGCGCGAATTGGGATCGTTCTCCGTCAACATGTACGGGCCGGTCCCGACAGGAAACCAGTCCAGCGTGATGTTCTTCTCGGCCATGCCGGGCTGCGAATAGAAGCGGTCGGCCTCGATGGGCACGGGCGCGAAAAAAGGCATCGCCAGCCAGTAGCTGAATTGCGGATACTTGCCCTTGATGCGAATGCGCCAGGTATATCGATCCACCTCGGAAACGCCCGTGATGTCGAACCGGTCGAGTTCGAGGAAGGCCGCAGTCTCGCCTGCCTTGCGCCCAGCGTTCAGCCGCTTGTCCTCCGCCGCCAGGCGCTCTGCGTATTCCTTCAGCCCGACAATGTATTCGCCCATGTGGCCGAGGATCGGAGAATGCACCCGCGGATGGGCCAGGCGCCTGATCTGATAGACGTAGTCACGCGCCGTCAGCTCGCGCGTCCCAGTCAGCGGAAAATCCAGCAGGCGCGCCTTGCCGCGAAGGTCATCGCGCGTCAGGGACAGATACGCGGGCTTGCCAGAGGCATCCAGCGCGAAGGCCGGGTGCGGCGCGTAGCGTATCCCGGGCTGGATGCGCAGTTCGTAGACACTGTAGGCCACGGCGCGCATATCGGCCGCCTCCGGCAGGCGTCGCTCGCGCGCGTCGAAATACTGCACTTTCGGAAGTTCAGCCGCGGTCGCCGGAATCAGCGTGTAGGGACGCTTCAGGTAGTGATACTGCAGCGGCGGTTCATAGACCTGCGAGATGAAGTCGTACTCGTCCGAGGCATAGGCCTTCGCGGGATCCAGGTGCCTAGGGCGCTGCGAGAACGCGCTGTAGAGAATGTTGGCGCCATGCTCCGCGCCAGGGTAGGGGTCGTTCCAGGCGCGATCGCACGCAAGGAGCGCAGGCAGCAGGGCGGCAACCGCGGCGCGCCTTGCCAGGCGCTGGACCCCGTCGCTCAGCATGCGCGACTTCCGCGGCGTCGATCCAGCCTGTGCAGCCCGAATCAATCAGCACCCTTTGCGAGTGATCAACGGCAGGTGCACAGCATGCGCGGATCCGATGGCCATGACCGCCAGTGTAACGAAAAACCGCCCGCCGGCGCCACCCGTCAGCCACTACTGGGCGACCGCATAAACGTGCAAGCTGGATATAATCCGGCGGCACAATCCTAATGGCGCCTAACAGATTGCCGCCAGGCGCCCCGACTTAGGGAAACGCGAGGGGCGCAGTTGCAAAAGCGGGCCCCTCGCATTATCAGGCACTCCAAGGAGTCATCATGGCCCTGCTCACAGGCAAGCGCATCCTCGTCACCGGCCTGCTCAGCAACCGATCGATTGCCTACGGCATAGCCCGCTGCGCCCACCGGGAAGGGGCCGAACTGGCTTTCACATACCAGAACCAGCGCTTCAAGGACCGCGTCACCGAAATGTCCGCTGACTTCGGCTCGAAGCTGGTCTACCCGTGCGACGTTGCCAATGACGCGGAGATTGCAGCGTTGTTTACCAGCCTTGCTGAAGGCTGGAGCAGCCTGGATGGCCTAGTCCACGCCATCGGTTTCGCGCCACGCGAAGCCATTGCTGGCGACTTCATGGACGGCCTGTCGCGCGAGGCGTTCCGCATTGCTCACGACGTGTCGAGCTACAGTTTTCCAGCCCTCGCCAAGACTGCCCTGCCCCTGATGCAGGGGCGCCGCGGCGCCATGCTCACGCTGACCTATCTCGGCGCAGAGCGCGTGGTGCCGAACTACAACATGATGGGGCTTGCCAAGGCCAGCCTCGAGGCGTCAGTGCGTTACCTCGCGAACAGCCTGGGCCCAAAGGGAATCCGCGTCAACGGGATCTCGGCTGGGCCGATCAAGACGCTCGCGGCCAGCGGCATCGCAGGATTCAGCAAGATACTCAAGCACGTCGAGGCAAACGCCCCGATGCGGCGCAATGTCACCATAGACGATGTTGGCAATGCTGCCGCCTTCCTGCTGTCGGACCTCGCCGCCGGCATCACGGGAGAGATCACGCATGTGGACTCCGGATTCAGCACCGTCGTTGGCGGCATGCCGCTGGACGCGCCCGAGGCCTCCTGAGACCACCCTCGGCGCCGTAACGCCGCACCCGCGGCTGCCCCGCAAACCACCCAGGAATGAAAAAGGGCATGCCGTGCCGGGTGCGGGCCCGGAAGAAATCCTGAAAGAACACAAACCGCCGGCGCTTTTCGATGGCGCATCGTTGCAGGGCACTGGTTCACATCGCCCCCGCGCGTCCGGCTGCGCGGCCTCGCGACACGACGCAGGTCCCATGCAGACCTGTCCTAGTTGGCCTTTTTCTCCAGTCGCGACTGGTTGATGTCGACCTTCGCGCTCGCCCGCAGCGCGGCGATGTAGGCGCGGAAGTCCAGCGACCCATAGGCCCGGCCCAGTTCGGTCTGTATGCTTCGTTGTCCAGCCTCCTCAACTTCCTTCGCAACAACCTTGCTGACGCGAAAGATCCC
The DNA here is from genome assembly GCA_016867955.1 of Betaproteobacteria bacterium. GTDB lineage: Bacteria > Pseudomonadota > Gammaproteobacteria > Burkholderiales > SG8-39 > CAIYPG01. Next base: position 1,797 of record VGIE01000091.1, on the reverse strand, counting down.
GTAGCCATTCGGCAAATTGACGCCGACATATGCCGGCAGCTTCGCGGTTTCGGCCCTGAAGACCGGCGTCAGCGCATCCGGCGGCATACCCGCGGGCGCATCCCGGGTGACCAGCCTGGGCGCGCCAAACCTGACATCGGCGGCGCCGCCCTTCTGCAGCGCGGCCAGCTTTTCGGCGCCCTGCTTGCGCGCCAATTCGAGCGATTCCTTGGCCACGATCTGCCTGATCACCTCGGCACGCACCTCTTCCAGCGGCGTCTGTTTCGCAGGCAGATGCTCGATGACACGTGCCGACACCAGCGTCCCGCGCGCCAGTTCGATCGCCTCGGTATTACGCTTGTTCTTGATTGCATCATCGCTGAACAGCGCCGCCCGCAACTTCGCATTGTTGAGCTGAGGCACCGGGAACGCATCACGCGTCGTCCAGCCCGCTTCCTGTATCTTCAGCTTGAATCGCTCGGCCGCCGGCTTCAGCGAGTCCGCCTGCTCATACACCAGATTGCTGAACGTCTCGGCCGACTCCGCGAACTTGCGCCCGGCCTTCTGATTATGGATTTCGCGCTCGATCTCCGGCCGCACCTGCTCCAGCGTCTTCGCCTTGCCCGCCTTGAGTCCCGTCAGGCGGATGATATGCACCCCGAACTCCGACTCCACCAGCCCGCTCGTTTCCCCCTGCTTCAACGAAAAGGCAGCATCCTCGAACGGCTTCACCATCATGCCGCGGGAAAAGTAGCCCAGATCGCCGCCCTTGACGGCCGATCCCGGATCGTCCGAATTCTTCTTCGCCAGTTCGGCGAAGCTGCCGGGCGATTTCTTCAACTGCTCCAGCAGTTGCGCCGCCTTCTCGCGCACCTTCGCCTTGTCCGCATCGGTTGCCCCTTGCTTGAAGCCCAGCAGGATATGGCTGGCCTGACGCTGCTCGGGTTCGCCCCAGCGGGCGGCGTTCTGGTCGTAGAACGTCTTGAGTTCTTCGGCTGACAATGGCTCGACAGACAGGGACCCCGCGTTAAGGACCACGTACTCAAAACGCACCTTCTCGGGAACCTGGAACCGCCGCGGATTGGCCGCGTAATAGGCCTTGATCGCCGCGTCATCGGGTTTGATCTGCGGGGCGAACTGGGCGGCCTGCACGACTGCATCGGCGACCTCGCGCTGCTGGACGCGAAAGGCAGCCAGCCGCGCGGCCACCGCCTTCGAAGCGATACCGGCATCGCCAATCGCCGCGATGAGCTGTTGCGTCATCAGATCGCGGCGCAACGAGTTCTCGAATCCCGCCGCGGTGTAGCCTTCGGCCCGGAGCGCAGCCTCGTACTGCGGGCGCGAAAACTTGCCGTCCTGCTGGAAAGCCTGCATCGACGAGATCACCTCGCGCAACTGCTCATCACCGACATTGAGCCGCGAACGCACCGCCCCATCGGTAACTAGCCTTTGGGAAATCATGCCGTCCAGCACGTCCTTGCGCATCGCCAGCGTATCGAACATTGCGGGATCGATGTTGCCGCCGAGAGCGGATCGCAGGCGCTGCTGCTGGTCGCTCAGCGCCTTGCCGAACTCCTGCTCGGAAATCTTCTGGCCGGCGACGCTCGCGATATCGGCACCGGCTGTTCCCGATTTCGTGTAGGAGTCGAGGCCCCACAATGCGAACGGCGGCACGATAATGACGATGAGCACGATCCGCAGGAGCCGCTTGTTTCTTGCGACAAAATCGAACATGAACGGAACCCCAAGAGCGCCGTTCGGTCCAGGGACCGCGGCAGAGGCGCGGTAGCGGCCTCACGGCATTGCCAGCGCCGCGAA
>VGIE01000090.1 GCA_016867955.1 Betaproteobacteria bacterium | reverse complement strand
GCGTGGTGGTCGGCGGGCTGGCACCCGTCCACGCGGCCACCGCGCACCGTGCGCGCGCGGTGGGACGCGCGCGCACTCAGCGCCGGGTCATCGTGCGCGATGCCGCGCGTCTCGGCCAGGCGTCGAACCCGAAGCTCTTCCACGGATTCGTGGAGGATGCGGTGAAGGACGACTTTCTCGTCATCGCGGCGCCACCGGGCCAGGCGGGCGCCGTGTTCGGCGGCAAGCTGGCGCAGATCGCCAGCATGCGCGGAGCCGCCGGCGTGCTCGTTGACGGCGGGACGCGCGACGTGGCCGAGATCATCGACCACGGGCTGCCGGTATGGGCACAATCGGTGACGCCGCTTGCCGGCGGCTACGCCAAGTATTCGATCGTCGAGCTCAATTGCCCCGTCAACTGCGGGGGCGTGGAGATCATGCCGGGCGACGTGATCGTGGCCGATGCGGATGGCGTCGTGGTGATCGCGCCCGAAGACGTCGAGCGGCTGTTGCCGGCCTGCGAGCAGATCCAGGCGGCCGAGGATGCGAGCGCGCGTGCGCTGGCCTCGGGCAAGCCGGTGGCGGAAACATTTGCCTCGCGCACCTACGTCTGGGACAGCGAGCGCAAGGACGGCAAAGCTGCGGAATCCTGACAGCGGGGTGGCGCCGCGCCGTGCGGCCCCTCACTCATCGCCGGGACCACTGAGCCCTCCGAGCGCACCATGGACACGCTGACGCATGCCCTGTCCGGCGCATTGCTCGCGCGCGCGACGGCCGGGCGCGATGACCCGCCGGCGTCGTTGCCGCGTCGGGTGGCGGCCGGCTTCTTTGCCGGCGCGGCCCCGGACCTGGATTTCGTGGCGGGCTTCTTCGGCCCGCTTACCTACCTTCTCACGCATCGCGGCGTGACGCATTCGATTCCGATGCTGCCGCTGTGGGCCGTGCTGCTGGCCTGGGTGCTCGCGAAACTGCTGCGGCATCCCGGCGGTTGGCGGGCGCTGTACGGCGTGTGCGCGCTGGGCATTGCCATCCACATTGCCGGCGACCTGATCACCAGTTTCGGGACCATGATCTTTGCGCCAGTGTCGGACTGGCGCGCCGGCATCGGTACCACGTTCATCATCGACCTCTGGTTCACGGGAATTATCCTGGCGGGGCTGCTCGCCTCGGCGATCTGGCGCCGGGCGCGCATCCCGGCTGTCGCCGCCTGCCTGCTGCTGGCGGGCTATGTCGGGTTTCAGGCGGTGCTCAAGGAGCGGGCCGAGCAGTTCGGGCAGGCGTACGCCGCGACCCAGGGCCGCAACGCCGTGGTGACGGTGCAGCCGCGCCCGGTGTCGCCGTTCAACTGGGCCGTGTTCGTAAGCGATGACGAAAGCCACCAGCAGGCCCACATCAATCTGGTGCGCACCGTGCCGCGGGTGGCGGCACCCGAGGACGGTTTCGTGGCCCGGCTCGATGCGCACTACCAGCCCCTGTCGATGGCGCGGTGGGAGACGCGCTCGCGCTACGGCGATGACGCGCGCACGCAGGCGGTCGCGCGCGATGCCTGGGAATCGACTGCGCTGGCGTTCTTCCGCTGGTTCGCCGTGCTGCCGGCGTTCGACGGCCTGTCGCCGGACGGCGCGTGCGTCTGGTTCCGCGACCTGCGCTTCGCCACGCCAGGCCGCGCGCAGGTGCCATTTCCCTATGGCGCCTGCCGGGAGGGTGGGGGCGGTCCCTGGCGCGCCTATCAGCGCCTGGCGGACGGCGGGCGCAACCCGCTGTAGGCAGGCAGTAGCCGGGTCAACCGTGAATTGTGATCAATTATTCTCATAGATCCTAAGCAGTAGTACCCAGAAGCGGACATTATTATCAGCATCATCCGGCCGTCGGCGCTGGCGTTCAGCCCCGGTAGCCGATGGCGCGCGAGATCTGCTCGGCGGTGTCCTTCACCAGCGCGGCCCAGGCCGTCTTCAAGCGTTCGGCGGGGGCCGACACCGAGAGCCCGGCCACCAGCGCGCCGCTGTCGTCGCGGATGCCTGCGCCGATGCAGCGCACGCCCAGTTCAGCCTCCTCCATGTCGAGCGCGTAGCCCTGGCGGCGGGCTTTCTCGAGCTCCTTCTCCAGCGCCTGGACGCTGGTCAGGCTGTTGCGCGTCTGGGACGGCAGCCCGGTGCGCTCGGCGTAGGCGCGCAAGCCGGCCGCACCGTCCTCGAGCAGGAACATCTTGCCCACGGCGGTGATGTGCAGCGGCGCGCGCGCGCCGACGATGTTGACCACGCGCATCAGGGCGCGTCCCGAGGAGGTGCGCTCCACGTAGACGATCTCGTCGTCGCGCCGCACCGAGAGGTTGACCGCTTCGTCGGTGGCGGCATGCAGGCGGCGCATGAAGGGCAGCGCCTGTTCTCGCACGCTGATGCGCGCCTTCACGAGATTGCCCAGCTCCAACAGGCGGATGCCGAGCCGGTAGCTGCCCTGCTCGACGCGCTCCACCATGCCGGCGCTGACCAGCGCGGTGAGGATGCGGTGCGCAGTGGATGGATGCAGCCGGGTGGCCTGGGCCAGCGTCTTCAGGGCCACCGTTTCCGGGTGGCGTGAAAGCTCGTCCAGCAGCGAGGTCATGCGGCCGATGACCTGTATGGAATTCTTCGATTCTGTCTCGGCCATGGCGCGGCGCCCTGCGCGGTGTGGGAATCGCCGAATTCTACGCCGCGGGCGGGGCGGCGGCGGCGCGACCTGCCAGTGCGCCAATGTGCGCCGATGTGCACGGCACCGGCGATGCTACACTGGCCGCCAACCCCCTTTCCGCACAGCCCATTCATCCCATGCGTGTCGGCCTTCTGGTTACCTGTCTGGTGGACATGATGCGGCCGAACATCGGCTTCGCCGCGCTGGATCTGCTCGAGTCCGCGGGCTGCAGCGTGGTCGTACCGGAGGGCCAGACCTGCTGCGGCCAGCCCGGCTGGAATTCCGGCGATCGTGAGTCGGCGAAGGCCCTGTCCGAAAAGCTCATCGCCGAGTTCGCGGACTGTCCCTGGGTGGTGGCGCCCTCCGGATCCTGCGCCGGCATGGTGCGCACGCACTACCCCGAGCTGTTCCGCGACGATCCGCTGATGCGGGAGAAGGCGCGCGCGCTGGCTGGCCGCACCTGGGAGTTGACCGACTTCCTGGCCAATGTCGCCAAGGTCCATGCCGTGCCCGGCAGATTCAGCGGCACGCTGACCTACCACGATACCTGTTCCGGCCTGCGCGAACTGGGGGTGAAGGCGCAACCGCGCCGGCTGCTGGCGATGCTGCCCGGTGCGAAACTGCAGGAGATGACCGGCTGCGAGACCTGCTGCGGGTTCGGCGGCACCTTTGCAGTGAAGTTCAGCGAAATCTCCACGCTCATGGCCGACCAAAAATGCGAGAACATCGCTGCCTCCGGCGCCGATGCCGTAGTGCTGGGGGATTTGGGCTGCATGCTCAACATCGAGGGCCGGCTGCGCAAGCGCGGCGATGCGACAAGGGTGCTGCACATCGCCGAGGTGCTGGCGGGCGACACCGGTGACACGGGCGAGGCAAGCGGGGCCGGGCGATGAAGGCGCAGTCCGTCCGTTTCAAGGCACGCTCGGCCGATGCCATGGCCAACCCGGTGCTGCAGCGCAATCTTGGCCGCTTCGCCACCGGCGGCCTGGGCAAGCTGCGCGCGGATGCGGTGGCGGCCTACGGTTCGCAGGCCTTCGAGGATCTGCGCGAGGCCGCCAAGGCTATTCGCGACCGCTCGTTGGCCAGCCTCGATGTCTGGATCGCGCAATTCGAGCAGGAGGCGGTGCGGCGCGGGGCGACGGTGCTGTTCGCAGAAACGGCCGAGGACGCGCGCGACCTGGTGCTGGAGATCTGCCGCCGCCATGACATCAGGAAGGCGGTGAAGTCCAAGTCCATGCTATCGGAGGAGGCCGGCCTTAACGAGGCACTGGCGGAGGCGGGTGTGCAGCCGGTGGAGACCGACCTCGGCGAGTACATCATCCAGCTGGCCGGAGAAGCCCCCTCGCACATCATCGCGCCGGCGGTACACAAGAGCCGCGACGAGGTCTCCGATCTCTTCGAACAGCACCATGGAACACCACGCAAGACCGACATTCCGCAGATGACGCGCGAGGCGCGCGAAGCACTGCGGGCGCATTTCCTGTCCGGGGACCTCGGCATTTCCGGCGGGAATTTTCTCATCGCCGAGACCGGCTCGGGCATCATCGTCACCAACGAGGGCAACGGGCGCATGGTCACCACCCTGCCGCGCGTGCATGTGTGCATCACCGGCATCGAGAAGGTTATCCCGACGCTGGAGGACCTGTCGACGCTGTTGCGCATCCTGCCGCGCTCGGCTACCGGGCAGGCGATCTCCAACTACGCCAGCTTCTTCACCGGTGTGCGCGGCGAAGCCGATGCCGAGGGTCCGGAGCACATGTATTTCGTCCTGGTCGACGGTGGGCGCACCAATCTCGTCGGCACCGACCTTCAGGACATGCTGCGCTGCATCCGCTGCGGCGCCTGTATGAACCACTGCCCGGTGTACGGCGCCGTCGGAGGGCATGCCTACGGCTGGGTCTATCCCGGTCCGATGGGTGCGGTGCTCACCCCGGCCTACGTCGGCCTCGAGGAGGCGCTCGACCTGCCGCAGGCGGCGACGCTGTGCGGAGCCTGCTCGGTGGTGTGCCCGGTGAAGATCCCGCTGCCCGACCTGATGCGCACCCTGCGCGAGAAGCAGGTCGAGCGCGGACTGCGCCCGGAGAGCGAGCGCGTCGGGCTGCGCCTGTGGTCATGGTTCGCGCAGCACCCCAAGCTTTATGCGCTGGCGACGCGCATCGCCGTGCGCGTGATGCGCTGGCATGCGGACAAGGCGGGCATGATCTACTGGATGCCCTTCGCCTCGGGCTGGGTCGGTTCGGGCAAGGCCGGCGAGGGGCGTTTCCTGCCGGCGCCGGCGGGGAAGACTTTTCGCGAACTGCTCGCCGCACGACGCCGCGGCCCCTGAGCGCACGAGGCGCGGGTCGTCGCGGATTCGAGGCGGTGTTTCCCTTTGATTCGGCCAGGCGCTCCTACAGCCAGCGCGCCTTGCGGAATCGCCGGAACAAGTAGAGATCGATGCCGACCATGATCGCGAGCGTCAGCGGGTAGCCCCACGCCGATTCGAGTAACGGCATGTGCTTGAAGTTCATGCCGTATATGCCGGCGATCATGGTCGGGATGGCGACCAGCGCGGCATAGGCGGCGAGGCGCTTGGTGGTCTCGTTCTCGTTGGTGGTGATGAGCGCGAGGTTTACCGACATGGCGGTGACCACCATGTCGCGATGCGAATCGAGCGACTGGTTGAGCCGCACCAGGTGGTCGTAGACGTCGCGGAAGTATTCCTGCGTGCCGGTGCACAGGCTCGGCACGCGGCCACCGAACAGCTTGCTCACCGCCTCCAGCAGCGGCGCGATGGCGTGCTTGAGCACCATCAGCTTCTGCTTCAGGCCGTAGAGTTCCTCGACGTTGGTACGGCCCGAGGCGTTGGCGAACATGCGCTCTTCGATCTCCTCCAGTTCGGTTTCCAGCATATCGAGGATGGGGAAGTAGCGATCGACCAAGTTATCCATCAGCACGTAGAGCACGAAGGCCGAGCCTTCCTTCAGGAGGTGGGGCTCACGCTCGCAGCGCGCGCGCACCTCGGAAAAGCCCTTGGATGTCCCGGTGCGGACCGTGAGCACATAGTTGGGACCGGCGAACACGTCGATTTCACCAACGTGCAGTTCGCCTTCCTTGAGCTCTACCGTGTGCATCACCGTAAACAGGGAGTCGCCGTACTCCTCGATCTTGGGCCGCTGGTGGCCATGGTGGGCATCCTCGACCGCCAGTTCGTGCAGGCCGAACTCGTGCTGCATGACAGCCAGTTCCCCCGGGCCGGGATCCACCAGCGCTACCCAGACGAAGCACTCCGGCCGTTTCACGTACTCGTGGATCTCGTCCGGCTTGATGTCGGCGAGCTTGCGGCCTTCCTGGTATGCGGTGCAGTTGACGAGCATGCGGTTCCCCTTGTCTGCCCGAGGGTCGATGAGGCCTGACCCGATGGCGTTCAATGATAGCAACCAGTCCGGTCGCACAGACCCGATCCAGTAAAATAGCGTCTTTCCCGATTCGGATCGCAGCGCGCCCGGCCATGGACACCTGGAAGCCCAGCGTCACAGTTGCCGCCGTCATTGAGCGCGATGGCCGCTTCCTCCTGGTCGAGGAGGTCGCCGACGGCCACCCGGTCTACAACCAGCCCGCCGGCCACTGGGAACCGGGTGAGACGCTCGTCGAAGCCTGCGCGCGCGAGGCGGTCGAGGAGACCGCGCACGCCTTCTTACCGCTGCACCTGACCGGCATCTACCGCTGGCAGCATGCGCCGACGGGCACCAGCTTCCTGCGCTTTGCCTTCTGTGGCGAGGTGGGCGCGGCCGATTCCCGGCGGGCGCTCGATGCCGAAATCCTTCGCGCCGTGTGGCTGGCGCCGGAGGAGATACGCGAGCTGCTGCCGCGGCACCGCAGTCCGCTGGTCATGCGCTGCATCGAAGACTATCTCGCCGGGCGGCGCTTTCCGCTCGACCTCATCACACACCTGGCATGAGGCGGCCATCGTGAACCCTGCATCGCCATCGACATCGAGCGGCCGCATCGTGGTCGGCATGTCCGGTGGCGTCGATTCGGCGGTCGCCGCGCTGCTGCTCAAGCGCTCCGGGCGCGAGGTCATCGGACTGTTCATGAAGAACTGGGAGGACGATGACGACGGCGAGTACTGCTCGACGCGCCAGGACCTGATCGACGTCGCCTCGGTGGCCGACGTCATCGGTATCGACCTCGAGGTCGTCAATTTCGCCGCGCAATACAAGGACCGCGTGTTCCGCGAATTCCTGCGCGAGTACCAGGCCGGGCGCACGCCCAATCCCGACGTGCTGTGCAATGCCGAGATCAAGTTCAAGGCTTTCCTCGACCACGCCATGGCCATGGGCGCCGCGCGCATCGCCACCGGCCATTACGCCGGCGTGCGCGAGCGCGACGGGCGCTTCGAATTGCTGCGCGCGGCCGACGCCGGCAAGGACCAGAGCTACTTCCTGCACCGCCTGACGCAGGCGCAGCTGTCGCACGCGCTGTTCCCGCTGGCCGGGCTGCAGAAATCGGAGGTGCGGCGCATCGCCGCCGAGGTCGGCCTGCCGGTGCATGCCAAGAAGGACTCCACCGGCATCTGTTTCATCGGCGAGCGGCCGTTTCGCGAGTTCCTCAACCGTTACCTGCCGAAGACGCCGGGCGAGATGCGCACGCCCGAGGGGCGCCGCGTCGGTGAGCATATGGGGCTTGCCTTCTACACCATCGGCCAGCGCAAGGGCATCGGCGTCGGCGGCCGGCGCGATGCGCCGGAGGGCGCCTGGTACGTGGCCGGCAAGGACCTGGCGCGCAACGAGCTCATCGTCGTGCAGGGTCATGACCATCCGCTGCTGCTGCGCCGCGAGCTTGATGCCGCGGACCTGGCCTGGGTGGCGGGAGCCGATCCGTTGACCGACGGCTCGGGGCAGGGGGCGCGGCTGGGGGCAAAGACGCGTTACCGGCAGGCCGATGCGGCCTGCAGCATCCGCGAGCTGTCGGCGGAACGCCTCGGTCTGGCGTTCGAAGAGTCGCAATGGGCCATCACGCCGGGGCAGTCGGCAGTGCTGTATCGCGGGGCGGTGTGCCTTGGGGGCGGCGTAATCCGTTAGCCCGTCGCCGCGTTGGCACATCGCGCTGGATCAGGGGAACCCGCCAGGGGGGGGCGCCCCCTGTGCGGAGCTTCCCTAGAGGCTATGCGCGGTATCCAAGAAGGACGTGCGCTCAGACAGCTTGGCGAGCAGGCGGC